>JAKORR010000537.1 GCA_029777735.1 Armatimonadota bacterium
ATGATGCTCGCCCCCTCGCCTGCCAGCACCCTCGCCACTCGCAGCCCCTCCGCCACCTGCTGCCAATCCTCCTCGCCCACCTGCCTCAGCGCTTCCCAGCACCTCCTGCCTGCCCGCTTGCGCAAACCCAGTATGTACTGGTATCCCGCCTGCCCAAGAGCTTCCACTTTCTCCCTCGATACCATCCCCCGGTCCCCCACGAACACCACCCGCCGCACCCCAAACCGCCGTCGCAGGTCCTCCAGCACCTCCGGCACCGTCGCCCCATCCAGCCTGTTGCCCGGGAATACCTTGTGTGCCAGCGGCGTGAAGGGAGAGCTGGCATCTCTGTGTGAAACCATATCCGAAGAACAGACGCTGTGCGATTGCCCTCGCAGCACCCTCACTGTGGACGGTGCTGGCCTTGCGGGCCTGAGCTGCTCCCTCGGGAGGAACTGCGTGGTCGCTGTTGTTGCTCTTGAGCCCGTGCTCGCCGTTGCTCGGGGTGATCGTTGCCTGTGAGGCCCGCTGCGGGCCTCGACGTTTTGGCACTCCTCGCGGATCTGCGTAGCTGCTGCGATTCACCCTCGGTCTGCCGCTGCCACGTGGCAAAGTGAATCAGTATCGCGGCCTGCAACACGATGAGGATAACTAGACATCCGTCGGTCAAGGAAAGTTCGTCGTAGAGGTGCATGAAGTCCACCACAAACCAGCGGAGGATCTCCACGCCTGGAACTACCAGAATCAGGCCGACGATAACTGCCAGGACCCACAACATGGTTGAGCCGCCTCTTTCGCTGCGATGTGTCGATTACCAAGTTTCCCACTGTGGCTACTCGTCCAGCAACCGCGTTATGGCCCCGGCTGCGATCTTCACCGCTTCAACCGACCAGTTCTTACCTCCCACCAGCTTGGCAGGATCACCCTCGCGGGCCAGCAAAGCGCCCACGTCCAGCAGACCCGCACCGTACTGTGCACCCTGCACCAGGAGCTCTCGTCTGATTTTGCGGTACTGGTCGAGTTTTGTTGAGTTCTGGGGATCGCCCGGTGGGGGCGGTATGCAGACCAGCAAACTGCAGCCTACTTCGTCCGCACTTGCCAGAATCTGGGCAAGAGCGTTGGTAAATTCCTGTCCGCACACACTAGATGGTGCAACGATCAGCAAGTCGGGCAGCGCTAACTCCAGGCTAGCCTTGTAGTCCTTCTGGAACTCCGAGACCGAGCCGTCGTACCCTACAAACTTCACCTGAACGCCCGCTAGGGTCCAGCGTCCCTTTACATCCTGCAAACCGCGGGAGATCCAGCCGTCCGGGCCGATAAGAGGCTCGGGTGGTTGGTCAGAAACGACCATTAACCTCGCGGGCCGCGACAGCTCCACCAGGTAGCGGCGCGTTGCCGCCCAGGACGGCACGGATCTGCGCGGGTTGCTGCCAGCGAGGCTGGCCCAAACATCCTCGCCAGGGCTGTCCGGCGACTCTAGCCGTTTGCCGTACGCCTCCGCTTCGCGCAGGTAAAGAATGTTCTTGCCGCCTAGGCCGGTCCCCCACGTGTCGACGAAGGTGATTCTAAGAAACCTGGCAGTCTTCGGAGTGAACCGATGCGTCAGAGGCTGGTACTTCCCTGCAGGGAAGATGTACTCGCGCAGCGGGGTGTAGTTCTTGGCGTCGAGACTGAGTGCCACCGTGATCTGTCTCGTGTTGCCATTTGTCGAATTGTGGACCACCACGCGACTAACCGAGCACTTACCGCCTAGATCCACCACGACGTGCTTGGGAAAACGAGCGGAGTTCGCGGTGGCAAAACATCCCGGCGCCTCATCGGAGTCCTTTACACCATCGGTGAGGCCCTCCCATCCGGGAAGCAAGTCGCAGTCGGCAGAGATGGGTCTGCCCAGCGCGAGATTCACCTCCTGGGCCCAACTGGCTGGGGCACGGGCTAGAAGAGACGTTGCCAAAACGACGCACATACCGAGCAGCCGTTCACCGCACCGTGTCCTCATGGCTACGTAACTCCAAGCTGATGTCCACTGCGCGAAAACTGTGAGTAAGACGTCCTGCCGACAGGAAATCGGCACCTGCCCGCGCATATTCGCCAGCCGCCTCCGGTGTTATGCTGCCAGAGACCTCAACTCTTGCCCGACCGCCGATTCGCCTTATTGCCTCAGTTACCTCCGCAGGGCTCATATTATCGAGCATCACGACATCCGCGCCCGCCACAAGCGCTTCTTCTAGTTGATCCAGGTCCTGTACTTCTACCTCGATGGCAGCCGTGGGCGGCGCGAAGTCTCGCACTGCTCTGAGGGCCGCCGCCACTCCCCCCGCCGCAACTATGTGATTGTCCTTGATAAGATACCCATCGTAGAGGCCAAGCCTGTGGTTGTGGCCGCCCCCGGCTCTTATGGCGGCCTTCTCCAGTACTCTTAGCCCAGGTGTCGTCTTGCGCGTGTCAAGAATCCGGCACTGTGTGGCGGCCACGGCCTGGACGTACTGCCGCGTCAAAGTCGCGATCCCGCACAGGCGCTGCAGGAAGTTGAGTGCCACTCGCTCTGCCGATAGCAAAGACCGTGCGGGGCCCTCGACTCGCGCCAGCAGACTACCCTCGGCGAAACAGTCGCCTTCGTGGAGGAGAGGCTCCCACCGAACTGCCGGGTCCACTTGGCGGAAACACTCTGCCGCGACGTAGAGGCCTGATAGAACTCCGCTGTCCTTGGCGAGAAACTCCCCCACAGCCTCGATCCCGGCGGGCACACAGACGTTGCTCGTCACGTCCCCAGGGCCCAGATCCTCGTCCAGGGCCAGGGCCACAAGGCGTGCCACTACTCGCGAATCGACAGGCTGGTCTGCTCCAGGCCGACTCATGCTGATACCCGCCGATTGCCGGAATCCACCTGCACCACAACGCTCTCCATCTCGCGTGCCGCGACGTCATCAAGGTAACAGTAGGAGATGACGTGCACGGTATCGCCTTGCTCGGCCAGCCTAGCGGCGGGGCCGTTGAGGCAGATTGTACCCGAGCCGCGCGGCGCCTCGATCGCGTAAGTGTCGAGACGGGCGCCATTGTTTAAGTTCACTACCAACACCATCTCGCCCGGGAGGATATTGGCCGCGTCCAGTAGGTCACGGTCAACCGAAATGCTACCCTCGTAGTGCAGAACTGTCTCCGTGACAGTGGCACCGTGTATCTTGGACTTGAGCATCTTGCGTATCATAGGCCTACGCCCCTACTGCGACGTTGTCGATGAGCCGCACATCTCCTAGGTAAGCGGCAGCCGCAAGGACCATCGGCCCGCTTGCCGATCCGAGCCGCCGGAGGGTATCCGGCTCCACTGCCTCCACGTACTGTAACGCGAAGCCGGGCGTTCTCGCCAGTTCTTCCTGGACGATCTTCTCAACCTGCTCTCCAATGGCACCCCGTCGCGCAGCCTCGGCTGCGGTGCAAAGCGCGCGGTAAAGCGCAGGAGCCACCGCGCGTTGCTCGGGCGTCAGTCGCAAGTTGCGCGAACTCATGGCCAGCCCGTCTGCTTCTCGCACAGTCGGGCAAGGCCGTATCTCTACCGGGAAGTTCAAGTCTGCTACCATCCGCCGCACGACGACAAGCTGCTGATAGTCCTTCTCGCCGAAGTACGCTCGGTCGGGTAGAAGGATGTTGAACAACTTGGAAACCACGGTCGTCACGCCGCGAAAATGTCCGGGACGGAACCGACCGCACAAATTCTCCGTAAGCCCCTCGACTATCACCCAGGTGGAGTAGCCCTCCGGGTACATCCCAGCCGGATCAGGTGTGAAAGCCAGGTCCACGCCTACTTCCTCAGCACACGCTAGATCCGCTTCCAGTCGGCGCGGGTAGGTATCCAGGTCCTCTCCCGGTTCGAACTGCGTTGGGTTC
>JAKORR010000538.1 GCA_029777735.1 Armatimonadota bacterium
ACCGTGGGGCCACGCGCCAGGTCGAGATCATCCACGACTTCCTTGCCCAGGGCATCCGTGCTGCCCTAGCCAAGGGCCAATTGCTCACTGTTCAGTCGGCCCACGACATCCTCATCCGAGGCTTGGACAACTTCAACCTCACAGGGGAACTACTGGACAGGGGCGAGATGCACCGGGTGAACGACGAGCGCGACAGTCTGACGCTGTCGGCCCAGGAATTGGAGCTGGCCATCCGCAGCGCCGTGCACGAGGATATCGACCCTGACTACTGGCTAGGGCGTCTCGGGGAGTTGCGCGACCGCAAGTACGTAGTCCTTTCCGACATGCTGGAGAGTAACGACAAGCGGATCCGCGGTCTGGCTTTGAAGCACGCGCGCGACCATATCGGCGTGCCTCTGATCAAACCACTCACGACCCTGGCCCAGGGCGACGGCGTCGAGGCTGCTCAGGCTTCGGACCTGCTGAAGACCATGAGGACCGAGCTGCTGGCTGGTCTGACCTCTGCCGACACCAGTCAACGAATCTGGGCGGCGAAGGCCCTTGGGCATATCGGCGGCAAGCATCTACGTGAGCTAGTGCAGGCGCTGGACGACAAGCACCAAGCAGCAACGGCGGCTATAGCTGACACGCTCGCGCGCCTTGATGCACGCCGCGCCAGTCGCCTGTTGCTGGCCAGCCTCGTCACCAGCACCCCTTCCTGGGCCGTCGCCGAGGCCTTGGGCCGCCTTGGCCAGGACCCAGCGATTCTCACTCTGATCCAGCGGGCCACGGCGCGAGCTCCTGCCTCGCCCTACTTCGCTTATGTCCTCGGCCTGTCCCTGATGCGCCAGCGGCGATACGAGGAAGCAATGGAGGTGCTCGAGACCAGCCTGCGTCTCGCCGAGACGCAGGGCCTACACGCGCCAGCTGTCGCGCAGGCCTTGGACCGCTGCAGACACGCGCTGCTGCGGTCACAGCGTGGCGAGGACCGCTGGCCTATGGCTGGTGGCTCGGTGGCTCACACGCACTTCATTCCCACCGCCGTGGTGCCTCCTCTGAAGGAATTCTGGACGGCGGAGTTTGAGGGCGAAGTGGCGGGGCATGTGGTGGCGGCTAGGGGGATTGTCTTCTGTGCTCAGCGTACAGGCGTGGCAACAGCACTGGATGTGGCCTCGGGCGCCGAGGTATGGAAGCGCTCCCTAGGCGCCAAGGTGGAGGTATCTCCGACGCTTTGGCGCGATCTGATGGTTGTTGCTACAGTCGACTCTCGCGTCATTGCTCTCTCCTTGTCGGGTGAGCAGCGGTTCGTGGTGAACGCGCCTAGCGCGCCTCGGGCCCCCTTGACCGCCACGGACGACATGCTCTTCCTTGGGGATCGCTCTGGGGCCTTTGTCACCTTCCATTTGGAGAGTCAGGAGTGGGCCATCCGCTACAAGTTCGATGAGGAGATCACCGGCGCGATCTCCTATGCCCAAGGCCTTGCTTTCGCGGCCTGCTGGGACGCAACGGTGATCGCCTTTGACCTTCAGGAGAACGCGGTGCGCTGGCGATGGCATGGCGACAGCCCGATTGCTGGAGCAGTGGCCGTAGCTGAGGATGTTGCCGTGTGGACTTGCGACCAGGGTGCCGTGGTCTGCGCCAGTCCAGGCGACGGCAAGATACTCTGGCAGGTCCGAGTGCCGGCGGGCTCGCGCTCTGCTGCCGCTATCACTCCGAACCACGTTCTCGTCTCGTGCCTTGACGGCGCCGTCAGGGCGCTGAGCAGGACTACCGGCGAGCAGATCTGGGAGTTTCGCACCGCTGACCAGGTGCTCTGTGCCCCCTTGGTTACTGGCGATGTGGTCTACATTGGCAGTCGTGACGGGTGCCTCTACGCGGTGTCACTTGCCGAGGGCGAGCCGCTCTGGCGGTACGCGACCAGCTACGGCATCTATGTCACGCCCGCGGTGGTGGAGGGAATGCTGATGGCCCCTCTGCGGCAGCGACAGGTGGTGGCCTTCGCCCCGGAAGAGGAGGTTGAGTAGCGTCGTGAGCCGCCGCGGAAATGCCTCCGTAAGTCTCCTCGCGGCAGGTGGCCTCTTGGCGATGCTGCCCTCTCTACTGTCGCCCCTAGACGAGCCCCGCAAGACCTTCGTGGCCTTGCGTTATCTCCAATCGGCCAGCGGTCTGCTGGGGAAGCGTCCGGTGGATCGTCCCGGCGCGGTGCATGCGATCCAGCGCGCGCTGGTCATGGCCCCCAACGATCCCTTAGTGCTGGCACGCGCAGGCGAAATCCTGCTGGTCGCTGAGGACTACCGCGCTGCGGCCGACATCATGGCCCGTCGCAAGCTTACTGGTCTAAACGAGACGATTTCCTACGGCCATTGCTTGCTTCTGACCGACCGCCCGGAGGAGGGGGCCGAACTGGTGCTGCATAGCGCCGCGATTGCCCAGACGCGGTACAGGTCGGGTCAGATGTCGGCGATTGAGTACGCGCTATCGCTCAACAATGCGGCCTATGCGCTGGCCGAGGGCAATTGCCACCTTGAGGCCGCCAAGAGGCTGGCCCAGATCGCCGTCCAGACCGCGCCGCTTGAGAGCGCCTTCTGTGACACTCTGGGCTGGCTGGACTACAAACTGCAGGATCACAAGGAGGCTGCCTTCTACCTCGAGCGTGCCGTTAGGCGGAACCTAAAGCGACCTGACCCCGTGGTCTTATACCATCTGGGATGCGCCTACGCGTCTTTGAACTATCGCTCGCAGGCCGGCCGCTTCCTGTCCTGGTCTTTGGCCCTCGATCCCAACCGCCTTGAGGCGGCTCAGGCGCTGCGCCAGCTCTATCGGGCGTTGCCCACACCCACCTATGTTGCCCTTCCCAAGCGCACGGGATAAAGTTGTAGTCTCGTGGAGTTTAGCTTCTGATTGCTTTTTCTGGAGGGACAGCTATCTATGCCGGCACGTCTATCGGGTCGAGCCAAGGACCTCAAGTCATCCGCCACGGTGCGTCTGGAGAACCTTGCCAAGGAGATGCAGCGCCAGGGGCTGGATGTGCTTTCCTTTGCACTTGGCGAGCCCGATTTCTCAACGCCACCGCACATCTGCGAAGCAGCCTGCAAGGCCATCGCTGAGGGGAAGACCACCTACACACCTGCCGCTGGCATCCCAGAGCTGCGCGAGGCCATCGCGCGCACGGTCGAGAGGGACTATGGCTACTCCTGCGCCCCCGAGCAGGTTGTCGTGAGCAACGGCGGTAAGCACGCCTTGATGAACGTGTGGGAGAGCATTCTTGAACCGGGCGACGAGGTGATCATTTTCGCCCCCTACTGGGTCACCTATCCCGCACAGATCGGACTTTGCGGTGCCAAACCCAGGGTTGTCCGGACCACCATTGACAACGACTTCCAGCCCGACCTAGACGAGGTGCGTGCCTTGGTCTCCGAGCGCACCGCCGCGATCCTGATCAACTCGCCATCAAACCCAAGTGGCGCGGTACTTGAGCGGTCCATTATCGAGGGCTTGGCTGAGATTGCGGCTGAGGCCGACTGCTGGATCGTTAGCGACGAGATCTACCGGCACATCCTCTTTGATGGCCGGCAGCACTTCAGCCCCACCATGGTCGGCGACGAAGTTCGCGAGCGCGTGCTGCTCGTGGACGGCGCAAGCAAAGCCTACTCGATGACTGGGTGGCGCATTGGCTGGACAGTCACGCCGTTGGAGGTGGCCAAGGCCATCAACCGGCTGCAGAGTCAGCAGGCTTCAAATCCCAGTAGCATTAGCCAATGGGCCGCCTTGGCGGGCCTCGAGGGGCCCCAGGACTGCGTGAGAAAAATGTGTGCGGAGTTCGAACGCCGCCGCGACTACATTATACCCGCACTGGCCGACATCCCCGGTGTCAAGATCGGCAAGCCTGCTGGGGCCTTCTACGCCTTTCCTGAGGTCTCGGCGCATCTCGACGGCCATATCGTCCACAAGGGCAAGGCCGTCACCAACGACGATCAACTCACCACGTATCTGCTCGAAGACGCGCTGATCAGCACGGTGCCGGGTTCCGAGTTCGGCTTGGACGGTTACATCCGACTGAGCTTCGCAACCAGCATGGACAAGATCCAGGAGGGCGTCCGCCGCCTGCGTCGCGGTCTCGTCGGCGGCTAGCCTGCCTCGGTGCTGCCCAACACGACCCAGGGCCTTGCGCTGCAGAGGGTCCCCAAGCCAGTGGCGTAGGCTGCACCCCCAC
>JAKORR010000539.1 GCA_029777735.1 Armatimonadota bacterium
CCAAGTCCGAGAGGTTCGCCATCAGCGAAATTTGCCCGTCGCTGGACGACCTGTGCGACAGCGACGTTGAGGCCGTGGCAATCTTCACGCAGAATTGGATGCATGGACCGCAGGCCGCTCAGGCTCTCCACGCAGGCAAGCACGTCTACTCGGCTGTGCCGCCGGCCATCAGCCTGGACGAGCTGACTGACCTGGTACGTGCCGTGGAGGACACGGGACACCTGTACATGCTGGGCGAGACAAGTTATTACCGCCCGCCTGCGATCTACTGTCGGGAGCGCTTCGCGAGGGGCGACTTCGGACGCGTTGTCTTCGGTGAGGCTCACTACTACCACGACTGGGACCACGGGCTGTATGACGTGGCGCGCTGGCGAGGCGGCGAGCGTTGGCGCGAGACTGGTGGGGCTCCACCGATGTACTACTCGACGCACTCCACGAGCCTCATCATGTCCGTGACGGGCGCCCACGCTACCCACGTTTCGTGCTTCGGGGTAATTGACGAGCACGACGACAAGGTCTACGACCCTGAGGTCAACTTGTGGCACAACCCCTTCAGCAACCAGTCTGCACTGCTGCGCCTGTCCGACGGCAGCGTTGCGCGCATCAACGAGTTCAGGCGTATCGGCCACCCAGGCACGGTGAGTATGTCCATTTACGGGACCGAGAGCAGCTACGAGGAAAACACGGGCGCGAAGGTCTGGGTCACGAAGAACCCCGAGGAGACGGAGGACTTGAGAGACCTGCTGGCGCCGGTGGGTGTGCCGGTGAGGCTGGAAGGTGAGATGGCAAAGGTGACAGATCTGACGACTCACGTTGGGGCATCCCGCGTCCACGATCTGTCACGACTACCACGCGAGTTCATCGGCTTGCCCAACGGCCACGAGGGCTCGCATCAGTTCCTGGTGGACGACTTCGTGAAGGCCTGCGCCGGGGGCGACCTGCCGCCGAATAACGTATGGTGGGCCGCCCGCTACATGGCACCTGGGCTGATTGCGCACGAGTCGGCCGTCAGAGGCGGCGAACTGCTCGAGGTGCCAGATTTCGGGGAGCCGCCTGGCTGCTGATAGCATCCCCTAGCCTAGGATCATGTCCAGTCCACCAGAGGGTGGGAGTGTTCGGTTCGCTCAGGAGGAATCTTTGGCCGCGAAGAGGCCATCGCGAGGGCACAGGGCAGGAATCACAGGACAGCCGACGCCCAGCTAGGTTCCGGGGCGGAATCTTGGCCCACTTCCACGGCAAACCGGCCACCTGCACGGGCTCATTCCTGCGCGACAGCGACGGCTACCGGCCGCCTCGGCCATCTGGCCAAGTCTATCCTGCGGGAATTGTACACTCTCCCAGAGGGCAGGATCCTTGTGGGCCGTGCGAGCGTCAGGTAAGGTAGTAGGGGTACATGCCCAAGTGTTCCCTGGCGGTGGGAACAGTGACATTCAGCCCTTACTTGGAAGGTGGCCTGCCATGCCAACAGTGGAAGCGGAGGTCTTCGTCAACGCGCCGCTCGAACGTGTCTACGCAATCTCACGGGACATTGAGGCTTTTCCGGAGTTCATGGACGACGTGCAGGAAGTCAGGATCCTCGAGCAGACACCCGAGCGTCAGGTGAGCCGCTGGGTGGGCGCGGTGAAGGAGTTGGGGCGTACCATCACCTGGACCGAGGAAGACTTCTGGAACGACAAGACGCACCTTTGCACCTTCCGCCAGATCGAGGGGGACTTCACGTCCTATGAGGGCGTCTGGAGCTTCGAGAAGGATGGAGATAGCACGCGCGTGCGCCTCCAGGTGACCTACGAGTTCCGCGTTCCCCTGGTGGGCGCGCTGATACAAGGATTGCTGCAGAAGAAGATGCGCCAAAACTGCGAGTCTATGCTGGAGGCCATCAAAGGGAAGGCTGAGTCGGCAGAGTGAGGCGTCGCAATGCCCTGCCTCAGGGACCTGCAAG
>JAKORR010000540.1 GCA_029777735.1 Armatimonadota bacterium
CAAGTACCTGGACGATGTCATGTACGGGCGAGTCATCACCGTCTACTCAACACCGTTGCAGGTGGCGAGAACCGTGGAGTTCGCGGATCTGGTGGTGGGAGCGGTGCTGATTCCAGGTGCACGGGCGCCCGTAGTCATCACAGAAGACATGGTTAGCTCCATGAAACGTGGCGCTGTGCTAATCGACGTGGCTGTGGACCAAGGCGGCTGCGTGGCGACCACTCACCCCACGACCCACGCCAAGCCGGTATACAAGGTACACGGCGTGCTGCACTATGCCGTGCCCAACATGCCGGCGTCTGTGCCGCGTACAGCCACCTTTGCGCTCACCAATGCCACGATACCCTACGTGCAGAAGTTGGTGGATCAGGGCGTCGAAGCGGCGCTGGCTTCTGACGAAGCTCTGGCGCGGGGGCTGAACATCTGGCGGGGCGCGATCCGCCATCCGGGCGTAGCGGAAGCCATGTCCGCGGTCTAACGCTGACGCATCGACCTGGGCACTGGAACGCACCCCGCTTGGCCTCTGAGATCTGCGGGCCCCAGGCCGGATTGCAAAGGTGGCTCATGCCGCTCCATGGAATCCAGTTGACTTCGTGTGCGTCACTCGCTACTATTACTTCGCTTCTGCCTCTGTTGTAGGCTTTAATGGACGGGGCTGTAGCTCAGTCTGGTTCAGAGTGCCGGCCTGTCAAGCCGGAGGTCGCGGGTTCAAATCCCGTCAGCCCCGCCATTCGGCCTTTGCCCCTGTGTCTTATGTACTGGGGACCTATTTTCTCCTCTCTGTCGCTGCGTTCTCTCGCTCTTTGCTGTGGCCGTAAAACAGGCATCCGACAAGCTCCAGCGAAGACACACCCTGACGACAGCTACGCTACACCCGCGCGGCGGAGGGCCTGAGCGATCTGTGGCCGAATTGGTGCCGGGCGCCTCTGGAGGGAGAACAATGGAGTCCATTTCGCCTCCCACTATTGGCCGGTTTCTGCTGCCGGCCTGTCTGCTGGTTCTTAGTTTGCTTGTGTGGCACTGTGCCCTCGCCGCAGACGAGCTCCTCTGTCCCTTTGAAACCACCGACGGGCTCTCTCTCACCTGGGGCCAGAATCTTAAGGGGCACCTCGACCTATCCACCAACAAGACCTACGTCACTGAGGGTACGCAGGCCTTGCGGCTTTGGGGCGAAGTGTCGCCAGAAGCCAAGGGTAATAGCTACCTGGGAGTACGTATCGACCTGGCTGGACCCGTGGATCTGCGACGCAAACTAATCCTTCTAGACGCTGCCACGAGCACTCCGGAAGTAACGCGCGCTATGTACTTGCGCGCCTACGATGACAAGGGCCGTCGTGCGCTTAGCTACGTAAACTGGAACAGTCCACTGGGTTCGACGCCGCGCACATTTCAGTTCGTGCCAGGTCTTGGCGGAGGGGGCTTTACATGGGAGCCCAAAGAGATTACACCCGACGCCGACCGTACTCGAGTCGTTGCCTTTGAGTTGCTCATCGGCACACCCGACCCAGGTGTCACCATGGACGCCTTCTTTGACAATCTGCGGGTGCAGGAGACGGACATGAAGGCATGGCAAGACGTCACAAGCCCGAAACCCTTGGTGCGCGAGACCTCGCTGGTTGTGGCGGGCAATCCCGCGTCTCTGGTAGTGGCTCCCCCGGGCGACGAGTGGGCTTCGGCGGCTCACGCCTTCATCGATGCCGTGGCTCAGGCCACGGGTATCACGCTGGCCCTGCGTCAAGTGGCGTCCGTGCCCGAGTTGGTGAAACAAGGCAAGATGCCCTATGATGCGGCTGACACGACGACCAATCTGGATGCCTCTCTGTGGGGCGGAGCTCCACCTCAGGTTGACGGTGTTCCTGTGACGCCTGTCCTGCTCGGGAACGTTGCCGACACGGCGGCGCTGCTCTATCTCTACAGCCACGACTACTGTGCTCCTGACCACTTCTATCCCGGGGCAGGAGGGTACGAGGTCAGGACTGTGCACGACCCCTGGGGCAAGGGTATCAACGCTCTCGTGCTCGGCTGCAGTGACGCGGCTGGTGCTGCGGCGGCGATCGAGGCCCTGCGGCCGTCCCTGGCGCAGAAGGCCAAACCTGGCACTCTGGTTCTGCCGCCCACACTCCTGGTGCGCCTCACAGGAGAGGCGACCCGCCGCTACGGGTCGCTGGTCACCACGTCGCCAGCCCAGGGGTTTCTTGAGCGCGAGAAGGAGATTGCCGAGCGCGAACTGAGCACGGGCGTGCACACAGGGTTGTGGAGTCACGTTGCCAACGTGGGCCAAAACTACGTGCGCAGCGGCCATAGTGATTATGCCAGGGCCTTTGTCTGGTTGGTCAAGCGCGCCTACGAGCACTACCAGTCCAAGCCAGGCACCTACGGCGGCCCTTGGGGCATGGACGCTGATTTCACCATCCACCGTGTGATCCCTGCCTGGGATGGCGTCGAGGAGGACCCCTCCATCACCGATGAGGAACGATGGGAGGTCACCCAGATTCTCCACCAGTGGGTCTCTGAGGACGGGCTGCCCAAGGCTGCCGGCACCGTCGCCAGCACCGTGCCGCGTCACAACCACCAGACCTTCCCGGCCCTGGGTCTGCTTTACGCGGCTGACTACTTCGGCAAATACTACGCGACCTTTGACTCACAGGAGTGGCTTGCGACAGCCGACGCCTGCTTCGGTCGCCAAGCCCGCATGTTCAAGCCCCATGAAGACTGTAACGGCTACCAGTGGTTGACCCTCGGCCATCTCGCGCACTACTGCCTTGCGCGGCCTGCCTTTGCCTACTTCCAGCCATCCCCGCTGTGGGATGAGGCCTTAGCCGCCGCTGCGGCGCCTCGTCGGCTTTGGGGAACTGTCTCCAACGCCGAGAGGGACGCGGACTATGCAGTCCTTGGCATGGACAGCTTTGGGTACTCAACCACCTACGGCGACACCGGTGCGTACGTGGGCTGGTGGTCAGAGCTTGAATTCCTCCACCGGGTCAACTTCGTCCTGCGCGACGCCGGCTACCAGTGGGTTATCCAGAAGAAGGTCGAGCGATCGGGGCGTCAGGCCTTAGGGCAGTACGCCGTGATCCTGCCAGCCGAGGAGCCTCTGCGCCTGTCGGGAGCCGTGGCCTTTCCACTCGACGGCAACTGGTGGAAGGCCTACAGTGGCGAGGACGCGCCACCTCTAACGAGCGCTGTCGACAAGGTTGTCCTTCGGCACGGCTTCGCCGAGGACTCGGGCTACGTGTTGCTTGACGCCCTGAACCCCGGCGGCCATCGTCACTATGATGGCAATTCTGTGAGCCGCTGGTGTGCCAGAGGTCGCATCTGGCTCGCGGATGCCGACTACTTCCGCGCCGAGCCACAAGTCCATAGCACCGTAATCGTCCTGCGCGACGGCCTAGCCACGGCGTTGCCGAACCTGGCCCGGTGTGGGCATGTGGCCAACCTGCCGAACCTGGGAGTCAGCGAAACCATTCTGGAGAAATACAACGGCGTAGACTGGCACCGCTGGTTGTTCTTGCTCAAGGACGGGACGCTGCTGGTGGCAGACCGCTTCGTGGCGCGCCGCGCTGGGGATTACAGCTTCCGGGTCTACTGGCAACTCCTGGGCGACCTCCAGACGGGCGAGAGCTGGGCAGATCTGCATCAGGCGGGGCAGTGGGTACGTCTGGCCTTCCCCGCCGACGCGCACCTGATCATCACCGACGACGAGGCCTGCGGACGCAACTGGGCAGGCTATCCATACATCGAGAGGCCTGTGGTGCATTGCCTGCGCGCGATCTATGACGCGCGGCTGAAGGAGGGCCAGGAGTTCGTGGCATGGGCATTGCTGCAGACAGCAGGCGCTGAGCGGGCCACCTCGAAGCTGCGGCGCGGTGGGAGCCGCGTCGCTGTGGTGGAGGGTATGCCTGCGAGTGCTCCCCTGGCCCTTGGGCTCGGCTGCACGCCTCCGGCAGTGCGGCTGGAGGAAACCCCTGCGGCGTGGGTGCTGGCCGACGGACGGCTGGTTGCCATCGATGCCCAAAACCGCGACCTGGAAGTCAACTTGGCGACGGGGGAGGGAGTGGCACTGGCTCCGGCAGGCACCGAGCCAGACCTGCTGCAGAAGAGCGCACAGTTCCGCGAAGCAGGCCTGAGGGCCAGGGTTCCGCAGGTAACGCAGGCCCTGCAGCGCTTGGCTGTCCCAAAGCCACCCCAGGTGGAAGAGGAGCCTGTCCTCGAGGCCAAGGTGAAGTGGCGTCTGCGCGAGCGGCCCAAGATCGTCGTTCTTACGAATAACCGTGAGCCAAACGAGCCGACTGTGGACCTCTTGGACAAGATCGAGGCCACGCCGGCTCCGCTCGAGGCGAACATCTTCGGCGGTGCTCCCGGACGCAACCTGCTCAAGAACGTTCTCGACGGCAGACTCAGTGGTACAGACGACTGCGTAATGTGGTCTGCCGACCAACTCGTCACGCTAACGCTGTCCTTTGTCGAGGAGATCGAGCCCAAGGAGCTTGATCTGCGAGCCTGGTGGGCTTCTAGCTCGAGCAAGAACGCTAAGTTCCAGATCGCCACCATCGAGGTGGAGTTATCGAGCGACGGTTTTAAGACCGACGTGCGGCCCGCAGGCAAGCTAACCGACGATGCCGAACATGCCAACTGGGGTGGCAGTC
>JAKORR010000541.1 GCA_029777735.1 Armatimonadota bacterium
ACCAACCAAAAATTCACCGTCAACCCTATTACCAGTCCTCAGACCAGCCGCTAACAGGTTCCGCGAGAGGCGTCGCTTTACGCACCGATAGCAATTCCTTTCCTTCCCGGCGGCGTGGACTACTCTGCTCTCTGCGGGCCTGCGAACTGTCTTGACTGACTAGGTGCCACTCGCCGGGATCGACGCACTGATCGGCTCCGGCACAGTGTTAACAAGGTCCGGTATCACAGTGGCCAGGTATACATCCGCTGATTGCCTAATACCTCCACCACCGTTGGCCACGGGTCGCAGATCGAGCAGTGCTCGCGGGCTTGTCCATATCAGCCAGAACTTGATGGCAGGCGACGCCGTCGCACCGTCACTGGCCAGGTACACCTCGGGACGCACGGTGAAGGGCCCTACTGATAGCTCGGTTTCCACCGGGACGCGGCGCTCCTGCGACCAACCCACAAGAGCGTGGCCTTCCTGCTGCACCCTTCCAGTGCCGTCGGTGTACTCCACCCGCATGCCGCGCGGCCGAGAGCTCACAGTCATGGCCCTGTCCACGATCACGCCGGTGGCAGGGCACTCGGAGAACCGTGCAGTAAGGTTTGCGTAGCCCGAAGGTGTCCAGTACCGCACGCTCCCTGGCGCGAAGGGTGGCCTCTGCACCTGGACCGATGGCGCCCACAACTTGTACAGAAACTCCGTGTTGCCCGGCAGAGGCACCACGGCGCTCGCGCCGTGAGTGCGCCGCCAGAAGAAGGCCAGATACCCGTGGTCGTAGATTTCGGCACCCGCGCCGGAGCCCGAACTCCACGCGGCCGAGTAGACCCACGGGCAGTCGTCGTCCGCCGGGTCGCGCGTCACGCGCCAGATCATCGGCGTATAGTCCGCGTACAAGCGCACGTCTGTCGCGTTAGCAACTTTGACGGTGTTGACCAACGCAGTGGTATCGCCCGCCGCCTCCGCATTGAACAGCGGCGAGCTGAAACGCACTCGACCAAGGGCTAGGTTGATCTCCAGCATCAGAGGCTGCGGGTTAGGCTGCGGCGCGGTCGGCGGATCAACCAGCCGGCAGGCCCCAGGTGTGTCCCCGGGGAAGGCCATTGGCGCTAGCACGTCGCCTCCTCGTGACAGGTTGAACACAGGTTCCACCAGGTAGGCGTTGCGCGACCGGTCCCAGCGGCCCCCGCTCCAGGTCAAGTAGTAGGCCGACACCTTTGGCGGCAAGCCGTCGTTGTAGACATCGGTCACCACAGCCACCCAGAGGCGTGGGTCCTCGCGCGAGAAGTCAGGGCCGACGGCAAGGTTGTCGTTGTCGCTGACGTCATGGGCCACCCAATCCATGTGCTGCGCCGCGAACACTTGGCGTCGCATGTCGGTCTTCAGTTCCTCGCCCACCCACAGGCCTGTCGAGGCGTTGGCCGGGTTTGTCCTGGTGTGTGGCACCTCAAGCCGGTCCGCCAGGCGCGGGAAGGCCTTCTTGCCCCAGTTCGCCGCGGGGTCGCCGAACCCGGCCAGGCTGTACTTCACCCAGCAGATGTCCGCGTTCTCCTCATGTCGCGTGTAGCCTGTGAAGGCCACGTTGAGCACCAGATCGGTCGAGAGATCGTCAGGGTCGGTGGGGTTGGGGTAGTAGTCCAAGCTGGTCCACGCGCAGGGATCCTTCGTGTAGACGAAGGGACTGAGCGACGGCTTGTGGGCCATCAGGGGCGCAGCCTTGTAGGCGCTCAGGCTCACCGGCCATCGCTCCCGCTGCGGCTGGTTGCCGAAGCTGTTGCTGACCGGCAAGGGAGAGCCGCTGGCCGGCGCTGCCGGGTTGAACCCTTCAAGGTAGTAGAGTTGCTCCTGGCCCGGCTGCCCGCTGTGCCAGAACAGCCACGTCTCGTTGTTTGCCACCAGTGAGCGCAGCCCAGCTACCAAAGCCCCGCTGAACATAAAGCCTTCGCCAGAGGCTGCGTAGTCGTCGGCGGCCGTCACGTTGTACCGCAGCGTGCTCTCCACGCCGTTAGCCGTGGGGCGTGTGCGGTGCCATAGCGCCGTCCAGGAGTTGTTCAGCAGCCGGGTGTCCACCAGGTTGGGGGCGCCGTTTACAGTGCCTGTCGCCGTGTCGGCCGTAAGGGCGCGCTGGGTGTCGAGATTGCCGCCACTCGACCGCCAGGCATAGCCGCGGTACATTGGGTCGCCCGGGTCGCCGATCAGCGTAGCCGCCCCGTAGAACAGGTTGTGCGGACGGTTGGCAAGATTCGGGTCCGGAGCCAAGTTCGGGCCCGCGGGGTCGCCCACTGCCGCGGCCGGCGGCCGGTTGCTCCCGGCAACGTACTGGAACCGATTCGCGAGCCAATCGCCATCATAGCCAAACACGAGACTCGGCCAGAAGTCCCCGGCGAAGTAGTCATTGTCCGGCAGAGGCGTCTCGGCCACCCGCAGCCGCACGTCCAGGCTTGTCACCGGCTCGAGCGGCAGGTCTGTCCCCGGCTCGAACACCGCGACATCCGTATTGGTCACAACGCCAGCGGACACATCGTAGAAGTCCAACGCGGCGTTCCCGTTCAGGTCCTGGAAGAACAGCGTCATGCCGGTGTGGGTGCCAGCGGGCTGCCCCAAGGGCACTGGCTTGTAGCTGGCTGGCAGCGACCAGCCCGCGGTCATGTACACCGCGGCCGGGTAGCCCTCGGCGCCGCCGGGATTTTGCGTCGGCGCCAGCAGCGGCGACAGGTCGCCTACAGTGGCGCCGCTCTCGGCCTCAGCCCGCAGTGTGCCGACAGTCACCGGCGATCTCACGGCTTCCGCTGGCCGCGAGATGCCCTCGGGGTCCACACCAGCGCGGTTTAGATTCGTGCCTCGCGGGGTCGTGGCTGTTGTTACGTTACCCTCGTTCGTCACGGCTGTCGGAGCAGCGGGAGAGACGTCCGACGGCTCGGGCCGCGCGGCCACCGTCCCGCCGACCGTTGTGTCGGGCTGGCCGGGCATGACACCCGGGGCGACACGCCCGAGGTCGATCCCCGCGAACCGGCTGCCCAACTCCATTTTGCGCAAGACCGACACGATCACCTCGAAGGGCTCGTACTCCTCACAGTCGATGTCTGCGGGAGTGATGCGTTGGAGGCCACAGAAAGTAGTGGTCGGCCCCCAGGTCTCCAAGGTGTGGCCGCAGTAGGCGCACTCCGTCGCCGCCTGGGGCTGGAAGATGGCACAGACTGGGCACGCCTTGGTGCCAGAGCAGCTACCGTTCTGACACGCGCCACCAGTGCCGTAGTTCCAGGTGCCGGTGTTGGTGTGCCAAGTTCCACAGGCTGAGCATCGGTATACGGCATCCCAGCGCTGATTGCCTATCGGCGAGGCGACGCCAGGGCTGTGTTGCGGTGTCTGCTCCGCGGCCGACGGCCGATGCGTCAACACCAGCCTGCCACGGTAGCCTTCATCGTTTGCCAGATCGTTAACGGCAGGGTTGACGCCTGGCGGAACCGACGGCGGCAGGTACTTGGGTAGGTCAAAGGCGATCTGGAAGGCGCTCTGCGATGCGGCGCCATACCACCCCGCGTGGGGCTGTTGCTCCAGGCAGCCATCTGGTATGGCCACACGGCCGGGGTTGCTACTGCGCGGGGCGGATAGCAAGTCCACGCCCGGCGGCACGTCGATGTCCACTATCGCCGACGCATAGCCCTCGCTCTGGTACTTGGACTCCAGATTAGTGCCGCAGTAAGGACAGGGCTGGCCTGGGGCCACATCTCTGAGCTGCGAGAAACAGCCGCTGCAGCGAACGACCGGGATCTGACGATTGCCGAAGTCGACGCGTCTCCACACCGTCCGGGTGCCGGGCTCGTATGATCCCCTGACCTCAGTACCATTGACCTCGCCCACGACCACCACCGCGTGGCCGCTATCCTTGCTCTGGTCGGTCTCCGTGGGCTGGCCGGGCGGCGTCGTCTTCACCCACTGGGAACCCGCTTGCGTGGCGGTACTCCCGGTCGGCGGGACTTGCAGCCGCGAGGATATGAAGGCGCACGCCACGAAGGGTGGCGGGTCGTCGGGCCGGAAGTGGCCCGCGCTATCTATCGGCTCGTGCTCGTCGTTGGCGAGATCCTCGCCGTGCGCGACGGCATTGTTGTTACTCCACAAGTGCTCGTAGGCCGCCGCTGCGGCGCTCTCTGTCAGCCAGTCGTAGTGCCACTCAGCCTGTTCCTTCCAGATCCAGTCGTTGGCCCCCACCGTCTCGGTCTGGTAGTTGATGCCGTCTTGGATGATCGTTGGGGCCGTCGTGGCGCGCTGCCACAGCGCCACCACCCAGCCCTTGCCCACCGCTCCCTCAGGAATGAGGTAGGGATTCTGGACAGGCTGACCGGTTCCCACTACCTGACTGACCCAGTCGGCCACCCGCCCATCGGAGGGCACGGAGATGTAGTTCTGTTTCAGAGGCCACTCGGCCGTCGGTGGGCTGGCCGCGTCGCCGTCCCAGGGCCAGTCGGTGGGTATTGCCGTCCAATCCGTGGGATCTGTTACAACGTGCTCCAGCGGACCGGGGATTATCTGGCTGTTCGAGACGATGGTAAAGGTCGTGACCTTGGTCAGCACCAGGTTGCCCGACGGCAGAGGCCCCGCGGCATCGAAGTCCGCTGGCGTGGGCAGGTCGATCTGCGGCAGCAGGACGCGCACCGAACCCGTATCGGCCAGCAGATTGCACGGGCCAAAGGTGACCGGGTCGACGGTCGGGTCCCTGGGTGGGGTCCACTCTTCGCGGGTGTAGACAAAGGACACTAGGCCGTCCAGGCTGCTGTACATGCGAACCGCAATATGCCGCTCGGTCACGGTGATCTCGCCAGAGTCCACCCCGCCATCGCCATCGACATCTGTCCAGACATAGCCCCAGTTCTGATAGACCTGGATGTGGTAGACCTCGCCGTTCGTCACGCGCCAGGGGTTGATGTGGATGTTGTTGTCCCCTATCCCGATGCCGTCGTCGCCAGTGGCCATCTTGACCTTGGCCGCGGGGAAGTGGGCGCCAGGCATGATGAACAGAAAGCGCACCGAGGCATCCGGCGTGCCACTGTCTCCCAGGATGTTCCGGTTCTCGTGCAGCCCTGCGACCGCGACGTGCACGTAGGAGCGCGACTGTTCCAGAGTGTCGCCAGAGGTGGTTGGATGGAAGGGCTTGCCCAGAATCGCGAACTCGTTGACGCCGTTGGGATTGCGAATCGGGCGATCCGTACTTGCCAGGAAGCACCGCTCGACAGGCTGGTAGACAAGCCTGGTGTCTGTATGGTTCGCCCATGGCTCGGGGCAGTAGGGCGTAGGCTGAACCGGGTTACCGGTTGTATCTACCGGCACCGTATCGCAGGAATAGCCACACTCCGGGCAAACCCAGCGTCCGCGTACCTTGGACATGTTCCACTGCCACGTAGAAGTGCCGCTGTCGTCGGTGTATACGTCGCCTGGGGCCTGCGGGCCCACATAAGTCCTCATCTCCCAAGGAGGCACATAGCAACCTGCCAGGGCCATCATTGCGACCCCGGCGGCAAGTAGAGTAGTCAGCTTGCGTCTCATATTGCAGCACCTCGCGGCGGAACTGACCGCTCCGTCGACGTCCCGTCTCGCCGCCACACCTGTGCGACGCCGGGCTAGGCCAAACATCACCCTGTCACCCGCTCCGCATAGACCGGGGCCACGAGCGGGTCGCGCCATTCCGGACCAAAGGGATCTGGCACGATCCGGCGCGGGTCCACGTTATACGTATCATTGGTTGGATCGTCATCGCCGCCCGTCGCCGTTTCAACCTCAAAGACCTCACTGCTACACACAACCCCGGTCACGCCAAGGGCGGCCTTGGTAAAGCGCTCGATTAGCCCCGAGTTGTTGACGATAAGCCGCCGTCCGGTAGGCAGTAGGCTCACACAGGTTGGTAGGAAACGCTTAAAGTATGTGGTGCCGTTGGGCAGCGGGAGCCTAAAGTACTCCCAGTTGTTATATTCCGCTTGCGTGAAGTACCAGATAGGCCGGTTGGGGTCGGGAGTACCTCCCGGCGAGGCCGGGATGAGGCCCGGGGCGGCTGGATCATAGCTCACCTGGAACTCCAGGGCCGCGGGGCCCACCAGGTCGGGATAGGGCGGACCGCCTCCCAACGTGCTGCGTCGCCCTTGATACTGCCCGCAGGCAATGTCCAGATACAGA
>JAKORR010000542.1 GCA_029777735.1 Armatimonadota bacterium
AACCCGCCCAGGACGCCGTGACAGCGCCCCGCACAGGGTTTGAAGCCCTGGGAGGCCACCGGGCCCCATCCGCCCTCGCGTTCCAGTATATCTGCAAATCCTGTCTCGCCTCAACCGCGAGGCCGTCAGGTTCCGGACTGTTCGTCTTCCCTATCGTCGATGTCCGTTCTGCCAGGTTCCTGTGTCGGCGGCTTGGGCGGGGCGTGCAGAGTCAGTAGCGGCGTCGGCCCGTGGCGCAGTAGATGTTGCTGGTCGATGATCTTTTGGCTCTCGCGGAAGCCCTCCTGAAGCCTCGACCAGCGCCTCCAGAACACAATCGCCAAGACCACAAGCGACCCCACATACAGGGGAATCCGGTAGCCCAAGGCTGTCCAGCCCAAGAAGATCAGCGGCCACCACGCAGCGATCACCGCGATCATCGCCAGCCCTTCCAGCACTTCTGTACGGCTCACCTCTACACCCCCGCATCCCCGCTGGGTTCCAGTTGCCGCAGAGCCGTGAGCACCTCGTAGAGGCTTGTACGCAGGCAGTCGTCCAGGGGTAGCTCCCCAAGGCTGCGACTGGCGTCAAGAAGCTGTGGATCCACTTGCTGGATGGGCATCGGACCGCTCTCACCCAAGTCCTCGCAGGCATGCGCCGAACCGCGCTCTCGTCGAAAGAGCACCAGACGCTGGCGCAGATCAGCCGCCTCCTCTGCCAATTCCTCGATGGCCTCCAGATTCGGCTTTCGGCGCTTCTGGCGAACTCGGTCTAGCCAAGTAGCCTGGCCGGGCCGCATCAAGTAGCCCTGCGCTACCAACGCATTCTCCACGTAGGTGCGCAGGTCGCCGTAGACGCCCGTGCGTTCCCAGAAGCTGAGCTCTTGGCGAATCGCGCGCAACATTCGGTCGATGAGGTCATCGATCGTCACCCAGCTATCTACGTCCTCATTGCTCCGACGGCGACGCTTACGCCGCCGACCCAGGATCATCTCGAAGGCCACGCCCATCGCGCTGGCCAAGGGCGAAGAGGGAAGATCACGTAACTGCTGGACCTGCAACTCCCATGTTTTGCTCGGGAAGGGAGGCGTGTAGGTGGGCTCGCGCTCGACGATGCGGAAGTCGATCACACCCTCCCGGAAGAGGTCGGCCATAAGGGCGTAGAGCATCTGCAGAGCAAAGTCCTCGGGGTCCAGCTCCTGCTCAGTAAGGACCGCGAAGGCCCTGTCGCGCCCGCCCGGCTTGCTTGCTGGCCGCACGAACTCATGAGCAAATAGGCAGACCAGGCCGTCCGCACCCACCGGCCCCTCCGCCTCGGGAACCAACGGCGCGCCGACTTCCTCAGCCGCCAATTCGCCGGCCCGTCGTATAAATAACTGCCAGGCCTTCCAGCCTGCCACAACCAGCACCACGCCCACTATCGCGAGAGCTATGCCTATCGCAAACTCCATGCGTCACCTCCGCCTTCAGCATACGCGTAGGCATTATGATTGTGGATCGACTCGTAGGTCTCGCAAGACACCTGGTACCACCCGACCCCCGGAAGGTCTCGAATTGCCAGCACCGTGTCCCGCACTACGTCCTCCACGAATTTGGGGTTCGCGAAGGCGTGTTCGGTGACATACTTCTCATCCTCCCGCTTGAGGATGGGGAAGATCTCCGAGCTTCCCTGTCGTTCGACGAGTGGGATGAGGTCCTCTAGCCAGATGATGACCCCAGCCGTTGCACCAATCCTGACACACACAATGCCCCGCTGGCTGTGTGCCCCTGCCTCGGCTATCTCCAAGGAGCAGGGACACACCGTCAGCACCGGCACCTCCACCTCGAGGGCGAAGGCAAAATCCTCATCTACGATTGTAGCATCAAAGCGGCAGTCGTAGTCAAGTTGGCAGGCGAGCCCAGACACCGGCGTCTGCTTGTCCAGGAAGTACTTGAATCGCACGGATACATGAGCAGCTCGCGCTGAGAAAATGCTTTGGTACTCGCGAAGGATCCCCTCCATTTCGTGCATGGAGACCTCGCGCTTGCTCCAGTTGAGGAGGATAGCGACGCTTCGGCTCATGTGGGTGCCCCGCTCGTAGTGGGGCAGCTCTACCGTCGCGTCGAACACCCCCACAACCCGAGCCGCGCCCCCAGTTTTCTGTCGGATCTGCACCGGCAAGTGCAAGTCGCGGATACCGACCCGGTCTATCGTTATCCCTCGGTTATCGTGATCGGACGCAACGTCGCGCAAGAGTACAACACCTTCCTGCAAGAAGCACCAGGCAGACCGAATCTTAGAAACCTCAGGACCTCGCTATTGTCTAAGTCCTCGGTGATGTCCTGATGTTCCGAGATATCCCTCCGGAACCATTCGACGCAGTGCACGGGTCTAGATTTCTAGCGAAAACCGAAAGGCTCATCTATCGCCATCGGCCGCTGCTGCACGGCCTTGCCGGTCTACTGGCCCTTGTCTTTTCTCACCCCACGGATTTGGCGACCCTCATCGCGCTGGCCATTGTACTTGCCGGAGTGGCTCTGCGCATCTGGGCGCTCGCCTTCGTCCGCAAGGGTGAGGAGCTGTGCACCACCGGTCCTTACGCCCTTGTGCGCCATCCCCTCTACCTGGGCAACTTCGTCGTCATGGTCGGGATCACAGTGGCCATGAATAACCTAGCGCCGGAACTTGTCCTTCTCCTGGCAATGGCCGCACTCTACGCGATCGTGATCCGCGTCGAGGAGCGGTGGCTACGCCAGCGCTTCGGGGCCGCATATGATGAGTATGCCTCCCGCGTCCCAGCACTACTACCGGCAGCTCCCCTGAGGTCGCTGCGGCTGGCGACCGCGAAGCTGGACCGCAAGTGGATCAAGGCCGGGCAGCAGATAGCACTTCTTCTGCTACTTCTCGCTCTCT
>JAKORR010000050.1 GCA_029777735.1 Armatimonadota bacterium
GCATTGATCAACTGCGAGAGCATTGGGCGGGGGTTCTGTTCGGAACGGACCAGCACGGCTATCTCGTGGCGGACGCAGCTGCGAGAGGACTCGTTCCGCTTGAGATTCTGCCGCCCGACGATCGAGACGCAGAAGTTCTCTTCAATGCCTTCGGAAGCGCCTACTCGTGGATGGCCCGCAACGGCGAGTCAGAGTTCGTCTCTTGGAGCCCGGCCTATCGCCGTCGCCTGACGGAAGTGATACTCGCTCACCTGGATCTCATTGAGGCCAGGTACGACACGTTCGAGAAGCGTTGGATGGCCGTGCAGCTTATGCACTCCAAGCTCGTCATCAACTTCGCCAAGAACGATGCCAGCGACCCAGGGCTGAAGCAGATACAGCTCAGGATGGCTCAGCTCGCTTGCAGAGCCTAACCCATCACCCCAGGAGCCCTAGTGGCTCCTTTTTGCGTGCAGCGTGCCACTCTCCGCCCGGGACTTTAATTTCCGCGTAACACAGCCCAGGCACGACGCCTGGCATAAGGAGGAAGAACACATGATCACACCCACTCGCCAGGATCGCGTCATCACCGCCATCCAAGAGGCCGCCGCACACACCGTCGAGCTAGACTTCAAGCGTATCGCGAACCGACACCGGCCGGTCTTCGTCGATCTTGCAACTCAGCGCTTCGCCTTTGAGGTCGAGCCAAGCACCACTCGCCTGTACCTGGGACAGGCCTTGATCCCGCTGCATCGCGAAGAGATCACGGCCTATCTGGAGCAGTTTGCGGCGCATATCATCCAGGCACTCTTGAGCCCAGATCGCATCGCGGACTGGGAGGAGGACTACTATGTCCGCCGCATCACGGACTTCATCCTGCTCGATGGCGAGGAGCTGCCGGACAGGCTCAGGCTGCCGCGAATCACACCCGGCTCAAAGAACCGGCTGAGCGCCATGCGGTTGCTTAACTTGGCAGCTACGTCACGCCCAGATGACTTTCGTCTCCTCTTCAACAGAGCGGGCCTCCTCGGTCGGGATACTGCCGCCACGGTCTTGATCTGGGCTGGCTACGACGTCGAGTCTCTTCTCAGCTGGACCCAAGGCCCACTTCGCTGGTCGGTTAGCGCCCTGAACATCTTCTAGAGGACTCCCGCCCGGGGGTCTTTTTTGCATCCACCTGCCTGTCCCTCATCAAGCCCTGGCGCCACCACTTCGCACCCAACAACTCGTCCTCGGGCCTGGATCAAATGCAGACGCCGGCCTAACTCCCGTGAGCGAAGCTGCGGCCGACTCACCGCTTGTGCGCGGCTTCACAAACTGATTCCCGGGCGGAGGGTGGCACCTACGCCCCCAGGATTTGTACGTACAACCGGAGAAAGCGCCCGCCCGCATCTCCGCACCCAGGTCACATCCTTGCGTTACCCACTCATCGGCAACTGGGTAACACACAACACCGCGCACCCAGATCCACCACGCCCTGGATCTCATCAAGCCCGGGGCCGCCATCCGCACCCCAGACAGATGCCTGAACTTCAAGTAGTTGAGTTCTGCGGACGCCCCGTCGGGCTCGACACTCCGTCCACGTCACGCGCATCTGGAATTCGTACGTACAACCCAACAGGCGGTCGGCCTCATCTCCGCTCACCAGCATCACCTCCGCGTCTCCGTCGCCAACCTGCAACCGCCCCTGCCCTGAATCAAAAACAGCCCGGGGCCACTCAACTCCCGAACTGCGACTGGGCTGATCGCACAGCTTGTGAGGAGTTTCGCAAGCTGACTTCAGGGCGCCAGCAGGATCTGTCGAGATCGACACTCGGACGCGGATTGTCACCCTGAAGCTCGTCGGCATCTCCGCACCCCGGACGAAGCCTCGGCCAAACTCAGCCCCGAGATCACCGTCGCCTCGCTCACCCGCAGGACCCAAGAGTCGCTCACGGTCGCAAATCACCGCTCCCTCCCAAACCTCAACCTGATCCAGCCTCAGTTCAACCCTCACCCACAACACTCCGTCCCAACGCCTTCACCTCATCCAGCCATGGCCTCCTATCCTCTGTCCTTGACCAGTCCCAGTCTCCTCTCCTCTGTATCTCGTCCAGCCCAACCGAACTCTCCCTGTACCTGACCCAGCTCTGACTGCATCAGCTACAGGACTGGTGATCTGCAGGTTGGCGTAGTTGCCGAGATCTGAACCTCGGACAGGCCTTGGGCAACCCGGGCTGTTTTTGATCCAGGGGTGGGTCCTCACTCCCGGGGTGTGGGACTTGACTCTCGTCTGCAAGAGCTGCAGGACTGGGTGTCTCATGCGGCTGCCTTGGGCCCCACCCTCGTCTAAAACACGGACAGGTGCAGGGAGACTCCCGGGCTTGAACAAAGACAGGGCTGGGGACGAGCTGCAAGTGAGCGGAGTTCGGCTTGACTGGATGTGATGCAGTGGCGGGGTGTCGCTGGGAGTGAGTTAGGGGGCTGGGACAAGTCTTGAAGGATCCCGGCCTGCGGCCAGTGGCACAAACGCGAACGAAAACTGGGCTGACTTGAGC
>JAKORR010000051.1 GCA_029777735.1 Armatimonadota bacterium
CGAAGTCCACGCCGATGTGACGCGTGCTGAGCGTAAAGCCGCCCTGGTTGAGGGTGAAGGCTTCGGGGTCTTGGATGACGTTGCCAAAGCCCGCGTACACGCGCCGCGCCTTGACTGTGGCCGGACCGACACCGAGGACAGTGAAGCGCGGCTCACCTCGCTTGCTGCGCTCCGCGTCTGGCATGGAGAAGCGCAGCCTGAAGGCGCCCTTCTCCACGGACATGGATGTCTCGATAGTGATGGTGCCCTCCGGCGTCTGGACGAAGTCGCGCACGCAGGTCTCGGTGAAGTCGGGGCGCCAGGCGGCCTTGCCACCGGTGACCCGCCGTGACGAACGCCAGTCACGCACGTTCTCACCGTCGATGGACATCAGGAAGTGTTCAAACACCACGTCCCGGTCAGAGGTTACGAAAGCCAAGACGCCGTCCGCGAAGCCGAAGCGCCCAGCGGCCCAGCCGACGCCGAACTTGCCCGCGGCGTTCTGCAGGGGCCACTGAAAGGGGCCCTTCTGCCCTCTCAGAGCTGCCCGGGCTCTCTTCAAGGCGGTCTCGCGCCGTTCGGCCAAGATCTCGGGCGTCTCGGGTTCGGGCCGAAGACCCGCGATAAGCGTCGGCTCGGCCCAGTACCCGGAGTCGCAGGTGGTGTTGCCCGCTGGCCCAGGACCATTCCAGAGACGCATCGTGATGGTCTTGCCCGCGTAGGCGGACAGGTCCACCTCCGCAGGCTCCCAGGTTTTGGAGGCCGAGAAGCGCCGGAAGACCTGGACGGGCTCTCCTCCATTCTCGGCGATGTAGACACGCCATTCCACGCCATCGCTAGGCGGCTCAGTGGCGATGTTGTCGCGGATAGCAGTAAAGAAGCTCAGCGTCAGGGGCGTGACGTCGGGCAAGGCCAGGCGGGCATCGGCGAACACTTCGCCCACACCCCCACGGTAGGGCGGGTGAATCGTTATCGTGGGCTTGGGGTCCGGACGCGAGGCGGAGCCAGGAGCAAAGCTGGCGCCGGTCTCGGGGTCGTTGCCAGTCCACCCGAGCGGCATTATCTTCGGCTCTCTGCCGGCACGGACGATCCGCACCAGGTAAGTGCCCAGGCGGTCAAGGGCTGTGGCTCCGGCACCCGCGATGACAGTGACGGGCAAGGCTGCCTGGCCCCCGTCCTCGGTCTGATCAGAGAGAGTCAACGGCACATAGCAGCGAGGATTAGTCCAGTACTGGTCGGCTTGGTTGCCCACCGTGACCTCGGCCTCGCGGGCGCCACGATCCGCGTCGCCTAACATAAGATTGAAGCCAAGCGTGGAGTTGGCACCAAGACCCTCGCCGACAGCAGATAGAGGCACTGCAATCTCCACGTCATAGCCCGCCGCCGTACGCTTGGGCGCGACCGCGATAAGTCCTAGATCGCTCAGCTCGCGCGTAGGCAGCTCATAGGACGGGATCTTGACTAAAGGCCCGCCTGCAGCAAGAGGGTTGATGGCCAAGACCAGGTCCTCTTCGGTGAGCAGGTCCGTGGTCCGCTTCTCGGGCGGGTTCGCGGAGAGATATATACGCACATAGTCGCTGTCCATGAAATCGCGCGAGGTCGTATCATCGGCACTCAAGTCGTCGTCCGTGACGCGCAGACCCACATAAAGGTTGGCTCCGTCGTGCAGCAGGTATAGGATCGCGCCAAAGTCGCCCGGGGTGAAGTGGCCGGTACTGCGCTGGGCCTCGCCGAGCGGGACGGGCACGGCCTTCGTCCACTCGGTGAGGTCGCCGTCAAGTGTGATTGTGTCCGTGGCTTTAAGCGCCACTAAGGAGCCCAGGCCTTGGGGCCGGTGAGCCCTCGGCGCCACGGCCACCGATGCGACCTGCGTGATGAAGATCGCGTGAGCTTCAAGCTCCTCGCCGCGATACGTGAACTTGGTGTAGGCATGGACAGGGTAGTGAGCAGCGTAGCTGGAGGGTCCGGGCACCACCGTGGCGGTTAGATCGATCTTGTCCGCGGCGGGCGCGCGGAAGGGGCGCGGGTTGTCACCCTCCACGCGCCAATCGTCGACCACGCCTATCCGCAACTGGCCCACCAAGGGCTCGTCGGCCTTGTTTTCCAGCGTGATTCTGACCGGTATGGGTGTGTCAAGCTTCTCGACGTCCGGAAAGGGCTCGATGGAAACGGTCAGGGGGCCCGCCGTGTCCGTGGGTGGGTTCCAAGGGTATGCAATACCGCACAATGCCAGGATTGCGCCTGCTGCAAGCAGCGGGAAGGATCTTGCGGTCGTCATATGTATCCTCCTGTGGCGTGAGGGCTGGGCTGGGTCTGAAGCTTGACCCGCCGCGAGGCCCGCTATCAGGCGGATTCCTTCGCCCGCCATCTCATAGGCACAACTCGCCCCTGCTCAGCACTGGCGTAAATGTGAGCGATGATTTCGTCGACAACGTAACCATCCCAGGCCGACGGGAAGCCGGGCTCACCGGCCTCGAAGCGTCTGAGATTCTCAGCAATCTCGAGGTGGAAGGGATTGACGGCGCGGTAGCGGTACTCAGTGACTTGGCCGGACTTGCCGTCTTGGTGGACGAGGAGCGCTCCGTTCCGTTCAGGCTCGTCCCACTTGACGGTGTACAAGTCCAGACGGCCCTGCGTCGTGTTGACCTCCAAGCGCTCGTCCCATCCGTTGCGTTCATAGCCGGCATAGGCCAGTGGGTGCCAGCAGGTCTCAAAATGGACGATACCTCCATCCTCGAGCCACAGCAAAGCGTTGGCTTGGATGTCGAAGTCCAGACCCTCCGGCACGTACACCTGACCGCATAGGCTCACTGGCGGGCCCGCAAACCAGTGAATGAGGTCAAGAATATGACTGCCGCCACAGGGCAGGACGCCGCCGCCATAGTGCAGACGTAGCCTGGACGGTGGGTTGGATAGGATCTGGGAGGGAGGTGTGTTCCACAGGTCGCTGGGCTGCCAAGAGCGGGCATAGATGCTGATGATCTGCCCCATGTCGGTGAGCAATTCCTTAGCCTTTTGAGCCGCTGGAAAGAACCGCTTCATGTAGGCGGTGGCAAAGAAGGTGCCGGCAGCAGCGGCGCGGTATACGTCTGCTGAGGCGTCTGCAGTGTCGGTGAGGGTTTTCTCACAGATGACGGCCTTACCGGCGTCGAGAGCCGCCAAGCAAATTTCGCGGTGAGCCGACGACAGGGCGGTAACGCTAACAAGATCCACCTCTGGGTCGTCTAGCAGCGCGCGGTAATCAGTACTGACCCGCGCCCCGTAGCGATCGGCGACGGCTTGCGCTGCTTCCGGGCGCACATCGCAGACGTGGATGATCGGTGCGCCAGCTAGCTCATACCCTGTTATGTGGAATCGCGATATGTTACCGCAGCCTATCAGGCCTATACGTGTCATGGCAGAAAACCTCGGTGGACGGGCGGGGGACGCTTTCCTGGTATGCAGTCCAACGGTCTTCTCATAATATGAGGCTTCGACGGGGAGGTAAAGATTCCTGCGCCAGGTGGCTAGTATGAGGCGTGAAGCTATCTTGACAACTCACTATTTGACATATAAAGTGTTGTCCTGAGAAGTGAAAGATCCAAATGGAAGCCAGTGAGGACAAGGCGCTTAGAACCTGGTTAGCGCTGCTGAAAGCTAGCCGCGTGGTGAGCCGCATTCTGCACGAGGCTCTGCGCGAGCACGGGTTGTCAGGAGCCCAATTCAGGTTGCTTCGAGTGTTGGCGGAGGAAGGCGAGCCCGGAGTGAAGCTGACAGAGATCGGCGACCGGCTCGGTGTCACCTGCGGCAATGTGACAGGGCTCATCGACCGTCTCGAAGAGATGGGCTATGTAATGCGGGAAGTTCATCC
>JAKORR010000052.1 GCA_029777735.1 Armatimonadota bacterium
CCATCACACTTCCTTTATCGCCCGATCCGCACCTGTCCAGCCCTTCGCGGCCCACACTCCGGATCGGGGCACGCGCATCGCGGTACGATGCCGCACGCAGCTCCCACCCAACACACATGCAGAACGGCACACGCCTCGCCGCAGTCGACCTCGGCTCCAACAGTTTTCGCCTGGAAATCGGGCGCTATGAGTTCGGACACATCCAGAGGGTGGAATACCTGAAGGAAACGGTGCGCCAGGGCAACGGTCTGGACGAAGACCGTAACCTGACTCGCGAGGCCATGGAACGCGGCTGGGCTTGCCTGGCTCGTTTTGGTGAGCGTCTGGCAGGCTTTCCCCATGCCCAGGTGCGCGCCGTGGCCACACAGACGCTGCGAGAAGCGCGCAACCGCGAGGAGTTCCTGTCACGCGGCAGTGAGGTGCTCGGTTACCCCATCGACGTGGTGTCTGGCCCCGAAGAGGCGCGATTGATCTACCAGGGCGTGTCACGACTGCTACCCCAGTCAGACGAGCGCCGCTTGGTCGTGGACATCGGAGGGCGGTCCACCGAACTCATCCTTGGCGAGCAGTTCACGCCCCACGCGGTAGCCTCTTTTCGGGTGGGCAGCGTGGCCTGGTCACAACGCTATTTTCCCAACGGAGAGCTCTCTCCCAAAGCCTTTCTGACGGCAGAGATTGCGGCCAAGGCAGTGCTGGACGAAGCGCTGGCGACCTTTCGCCCCGATGACTGGGACATTGCCTACGGGTCGTCGGGCACAGTGGGCGCCGTGGGTGACATTCTGTCCGCCGCAGGAGGATCGCCGGGCCTGATCACCCGCGATGGACTGAACTGGCTGCGCGAGCGCTTGCTCCGCGCCCAAAGTGCCGACCGGCTGCGCATGGATGGACTCAAGGAGGAGCGTCGTGCAGTGATCGGGGGTGGCATCAGCGTGCTGCGCGCCGTGTTTGACCTGCTGGACATCCACGAAATGCAGGTTGCACATGGGGCCCTGCGCCAAGGGGCTTTATATGACCTCCTGGATCGCGAACAACCCGGCTCCGACCTGCGCACTACGACCG
>JAKORR010000543.1 GCA_029777735.1 Armatimonadota bacterium
CAAAGCTCATCGGCTTTTTGGGTACTCTAAATGTGGGTTTGCTGGTATATGTTGTTGCTGTGGTTATCTTGCTGGGGCTGAGTTGGTTGTGCCATAAAGAATCTGGCGACAGTATAGGATGATTCAATGAATAACCGTAAGTGGGTCCATGCCGTAAGCACCGAAGAGCAACGACGGCGTAATGAACTTGTTCAGCAGCATATTGAGCAGTCCATGCAGAAGATGGAACAATGGACAGAGCAGGAATGTCGTAGGTTGAAGATGACTACCCGAGGCCGCGAAGCGGCCGAGCGGGCCTGGCGGAGCGCGGTGGTGAGAAGGCGTAAGTTTCTCTTCTTGCCCAAGCACACCCCCCCCGAGCGACGGTTCCTGCGGATGATGATCAGGCTTCTTCTAGCGGAGGACCCTGGTCTCGTGGACCGGGCTGTCGAGTTGGCCCGCTACCTGAGCGATAATTATGCTTTCGAGTGGACTGTCTCCCCTGTGACCGCTCTGGCAAGAGCTGAGGCGCGCAACCAGCTCCTGAATGAGGCCGAGAGCGAGTTCGGCGACACTCCATTGGCCAGGCCCTTCGCCTTTACGCTTTACCACGCTCGGCAATTGCATGTGAAGGATATCGCCAACCCAGGCCACGTCTACGCTATGGCCGTGTTCCTCGAACAGCACCAACATTTCGCGAACAGGCTCCCGGAGCGGCGCCAAGAGCTGGGCCTACACAAGCACGCTCTCAGGCGCGAGATCCAGGCACGCGAGGCCAAGCAAAAGGCTGCGGGGCATGACCAGCCTGCTGAATCCACCAGCAGCAGGCAATAGCACAAGGCCCCAAGGCCGGCAAGTCTTCACAGCAGGCGACTCGGGGCATCCTTTCAGGTGGACAGCAGCGTCAAAAGCACCTCGCGGCTTGACGCCAGGGCTGCGATAGAATCTGTTTCCTCCAGCTCGAAGGACAGAAGACCTTTGTAGTTGGCCGCCGACAGGTCGGATAGCAGCCGAGGGTAGTTGATGATGCCAGTGCGCAAGCGCGCATGGTCGCGGCCCTCCGGGAGGCGCAGATCATGGAGATGCATGTGGACTGTGCGGCCGCCCGCGGACCGAAGGTGGGTGGACAGGAGATCGTTATACAGCGCCGGGGCCTCGGGTAAAGAACGTTGCTTTCCTGGCAAAGCCCACAACAGGTGCCCTACGTCGATGGTAATGCCCACGTTGGAGTGATCGACCTTTGCCACTAGGTCCACGATCTGGGTGGGCGACGGCCAGCCCGTCTCGATGCCGATCTCGACCTTTCCGGCTTCGGCCAAGTCGCCGAGCCAGCGATATAGATCTACGAGACTAGGCCGAAGCTCTTCGTAGTCGCGCAGCGGCACGGGTGTGGCGTGGGTAGTCACCACCTCGGCACCGAGTGCGTGCGCGGCCTGTACGGCGACTTCGAGCTGCCGCAGCGAGACCTCCCTAATCGCCGGGTTGGGCGCCAGCGGATGCAGGTCCATGAAGGCTGCATGTAGCGCCAGGTGGTCGAAGGGTTGGAGCCAGCGCCGCAGTTCGCGGCGCTCAGCGGGGGACATCCTCTCCCAATAGAAGCCTGCCAGCTCGCCGGCGCGGTGCCGGTAGCCATCGAAGGCCAGAAGCTCCACAGCGCGAAACCCCAGCGCATAGCCTGTGGCTAAGGCTTCCCGCAGGCTGAGGCCGGGAAGCGATGCTGTGTTGAAACAGAGCTGGTCCGGGAACAGCGGCATTGGGCATACGCCCTTCGGCGGGTGTTAGACGGCCGCAAGCGGGATCCTCCCCAGAAGGCGGCCCACGCGCCGGTGGCTCATACGATATCGGAGGCAGCGGATGTTCGATAGCCATGCACACATCAGCGATACGGCCTTCCAGGTGGACCGGCCCCAAGTTCTGGAACGGGCACGTGCGGCGGGCGTGCGTGGTCTGGTCAACGTGGGCTGTGACGTAGACTCCTGGGACCTGACCACGGCAATGGTAGACCGCAAGACTGGGCTATACGCAGCCGTAGGTGTGCATCCGCATAAGGCTGCGACCGTCGGCCGTGAGACGCTGGACCAGTTGCGGGCACTGGCACGCGGTGAAGGAGTCGTGGCGATCGGCGAAACGGGCCTGGACTTATACCGCAACCTGTCGCCCAAGGAGCAACAGGTTGAGGCTTTCCGCAGGCACATCGAGCTAGCCGCAGAGCTGGAGCTGGCCCTCCTAGTTCACGACCGCGAGGCACACGAGGAGGTCCTGGACGTGCTTGGGCAAGACGCGCCCAAGGATCTGCGCGTGGTGCTACACTGCTTCTCGGGCGACCTGGACGTGCTAGCGGTCGCCCACGAGCGCGGCTATTGGGTCGGCATCGCCGGCAACGTGACTTACCCCGGATCACATACGCTGGTGCAGGTGACGGCCGCAGTCCAGGCCGACCGACTACTGATAGAGACCGATTGCCCCTACCTTGCGCCGCAGAAGTATCGAAAGAGACGCCGGAACGAGCCTGCGTATCTCGCTGAGACCCTCGCGGTTGTCGCTCGTGCGAGGGGTGAGGACCCGGCCGAGGTGGACGCCCAGACGGAACACAATGCCCGGGAGGCCTTCGGTCTATTAGTGGAAGGCGACGTCTGAACGGTCGGGCGTATTCTCGCCAGGCAGGTAGGAGGGCTGGGGCATTAGCCGGGTAACCGCATGGACAGGTCTCCCTGAGCTCGGAGCGAAATCCAGTAGGCTGCGTGCGGGGTCTCGGGCCAAGGAACCGAAGTCACTTCGTCCGGCGTTTGCAGCACGGTAGGAGAGCAGAGTAGCTCCGTGAGACTTGCGCGCAGTATAGGAGCGACTATGTCACGCCGAAAGATATGCACAATGCTAGTGGTCTTCGCGGTTGTAGGCCTTACATTGGCGGGCTGTGGGCGACGCCAGGCAGAGCCGTCAGCTACCACCGCGCCGGCTCGGCAAGGCACGGCTGCAGCCTTGCGCGTATGGATTCCGTGTGGTCTGGCCGGCTATATGGAGGCCTTTAGCAAGGCCCTGACGGGGGACGGCAACAGTGTCTTCGACGTTGAGTACGAGATAGTGAACGTATGGGGACTGGTCGAGCAACTGGCTTCAGCCGATCCGAAGCCGGATTTTATCATCATGCCTGGGGATCTGGAGCTGAAAGAGCTCGACGCCAAGGGGCAACTGAGCGAGAAGCCTGTAGCGTGGGCCTATAACCAGATCGCGGTGCTGACGCCGAAGGCCAATCCCGCTAAGCTGGAGAGTTTCACCGACCTCGCCAAGGCGACCAAGGTCATCCTGTCACCGCCCTCCACGAGTACAGGCTACTACGCGGAACAGGCACTGAAGAAGGCCGGGCTGCTGGAGAAGGTCAAGAAGCACCTGATCGTGCCTGAAACACCCGCTGAGATGTACCGGCAACTAGCGGACGGCGAAGCTCAGGCAGCGCTAGCCTATGCTGGCTGCGCCTTCCCGGCACCCACCTATGAGAAGGGCGCGACGTCGGTCAAGGCCTCAAACCTCCCAGCACAGGCACCCGAGGACAACAAGCAGCGCAGCGTCATCGTGCTCGGCCCCGTGCCCGAGGAGTACAGCACTCCCTTCCCGGCCTGTATGGCTATACCCAAGGACGCACCCCACCCAGAGTGGGCACGACAGGCCCTGGCCAATCTACTCTCTGATGAAGCCCAAGCGGATATAGCCCTCTGGATGCCCAAGCCTGCGCGCGAAACGGAACTGGCCAAAAAGCGCGTAGGGCTACACATGTACTGCGGCGCCGGGCTCCGTCCACCGATCGAGAAGCTGGCTAAGGCTTTCGAGGAGAAGCACAGGAATGTCAGGCTCAACGTCTCCTACGCGGGCTCTGGCTGCTTGCTCGCCCAGCTCACCTTTGCCAAGCGCGGCGACCTGTACATGCCCGGAGAGGCCTTCTACCTCGATCAGGCAAAGAAACGCGGCTTCTTGGTCGAGGAGGCCCAAATAGCCTACTTCGTGCCGGTCATACTGGTGGCCAAGGGCAACCCCAAGGGCGTGAAGGGGCTGGAGGACCTGCTGCGCCCAGACGTAAAGGTGGGTATCGGCGAACCTGAAGCTTGCGCCGTGGGCCGCGTGACTAAGATCATCTTGCAGCGCGCGGGACTGTGGGAGAAGATAGAGAAGCGACAACAGATTCGGCGGGCACTGAACGTACCGGAGCTGGCTTACTGGGTGTCGCTGGGCAGCGTAGATGCGGCTGTGGTCTGGCAGGCCCAAGCCAAGCAGTTTGCCGATAAGTGCGACGCTGTGCCTGTCCCCAGCAAGTACTACGATCCGGTTGATATCTCAATCGGCCTGTTGAAGTTCTCAAAGAATCCTGACATGGCGCAGCGGTTCATCCAGTTCGTGAGTTCTCCCGAAGGCAAAGCCGTCTTCCGTGAGGCTGGCTACGCGCTAGAGCCCACCGGCAAGTGATAAGGATAAGGAGCGACGATTGTGGAACAGCCGGTTTCAACGGGAGCCAAAGACGGACAAGCGCCTCTACCGATAGGCAATCTGGTATTCAAATTAGTCACGAATTTATTCCTACTCCTCCTATTGGTATTGCTTGGTGGAGTCCTGGGTGCCATGGTCTTCTACGTGCGCTGGGACGAGTTCGTGGCCTCGATACTGGACCCAGAAAGCCTGTTCGCCCTGAAGCTGACAGCCATTTGCGTGACCGCATCCACGGCGCTGTGCCTGGTGGTCGGGATTCCGGTGGCCTACGCGCTGTCGCGGCAGCAGGTGCCACTGGGCATCGTCGTCGATACTATTATTGATCTGCCGCTAGTACTGCCCCAGTTGATCGCCGGCATTGCGCTGTTGATGTTCTTCCAGACAAGTCTTGGAGTGTGGATCGAGACGCACATAATGGGTTTTGTCTACCGGACCCCCGGTATCGTCCTGGCGATTTTCTTCCCCACCGTAAGCCTGGCGGTACGGTCGATGAAGGCTGCCTTCGACGGCGTCGACCGGCGCTATGAGCAGGTGGCGCGCACTCTGGGCTGCACTGAGACCCAGGCCTTTTGGAAGGTCTCGTTGCCGCTAGCCCGCACCGGCCTGGTGGCCGGGACGGTGTTGACCTGGGCCTACTCGCTGGGAGCCTTTGGCTCGATTCTCATGTTTGCCGGTGCCACGCGCTACAAAACCACCGTGGTTCCCATCGCAATCTTCCTGAACATGACCACAGGAAAGATAACCGCGGGCCTGTCGCTGACCATAGTGTTGCTGGCCCTGGCAGTGATCTCGCTGTTTGCCTTCAAACGACTGGGCGGCCGTGCTACCATCGCTTAGTAGGGCCACGGTGTACGTCCCCAATGATACGTATTTGCGGTCTTCATAAGCGGCTAGGAGACTTCGCAGTTCGCGGAGTCAGCCTGACTATCGCGGAGAAGGAGTACTTTGTGTTGCTCGGCCCCACGGGGGCGGGCAAGACGGTGTTGCTGGAGTGTGTGGCGGGGTTGCACCCGGTGGACAGCGGTGAAGTGCTCATCAACGGCCAGCGTGCGACCTTCCTGCCTCCCGAGCGGCGCAACCTGAGCTACGTCCCCCAAGACTACGTGCTTTTCCCTCACCTGAGCGTTTTCGAGAACATCGCCTTCGGGCTGCGGCTTCGGCGGTGGCGCGGCGCGGACATTGAGCGGCGAGTGCACGAGGTGGCCAAGATGCTCGGCATCGACCATTTGCTGGCTCGGCATCCGGCGACGCTCAGTGGCGGTGAACAGCAGCGCACGGCACTGGCCCGCGCACTGGTCACGGGGCCCACGGCTCTTCTTCTGGACGAGCCGCTCAGCGCGTTGGATGAGAACACACGGGTGCAGATTGCCGCCGAGCTGCGTTCTCTGCCAGAGAAGTTCGGGACAACCGTGGTCCACGTGTGTCACAGCTTCGAGGAAGCGCTGCGCGTCGCGGACCGCGTGGCTGTCATTCATCAGGGCAAACTTGTGCAAATAGGCACACCGGACGACATCTTTATGCGCCCAAACTGCCGCTTTATAGCCGAATTCATGCGGGTGAAGAATATTCTGCCAGTATTCAGCCTCGAGACAGGGGAGAGCGTGGCACGTTGCTCGCTGGACTCGTCTCTGACACTGGATCTCCCCCTAAAGCCTCTGCCTGACCTGCCCGCCCTACTTACGGTTAGGCCGGAGAACGTGATCCTGGAGCGCGAGCCCTCCTCGCGGGTGAACAGCTTCCGGGCGACAGTGGCAGAGGTTTCACCTCTTGGCAGCTCCGTAGAGATTAGAGTTACCACCGCTGGTGGCGTTGGGATCGCGGCACTGATAACGCGGCAAGTAGACAAGCAGCTCAGCCTGCGGCCAGGAGAAGAGGTTTGGGTTTCCTTGCCGCAGGACGCTCTTCACTTGCTGCCCGATAGAGACCTCCCAGAAGAGTAAAACGCGACTTTCCAACGCACGTCGGGCGCCCGAGACTGTTGGACACTATTCCTCTGCGGCCCTTACTCCATTGTGCAGACGACCTTGAAGGCCTCGCGTGTGCGCAGCAGCTCGATGCCCCGGGGAGCTTCTGCCAAAGGCAAGATGTGGCTATAGAAGTCCTCCAGCTTCAGCAGGCCGAGCCGCCAAGCGTCCAGCACCTGCTGGTGAACGCGCGGCTCGTCGGTGCTGGCGCGGAGAATGCGCGCGCCGACTGGCAGGCGCAGGATGTCAACTGTCGCCTCCAAGTGGCTGCTGACGCCGTAGATGGCCAGCACGCCGCCTGACATCAACAGCGGCACTGATTGCTCGATGGCCCTGGCGGAGCCCACCGCGTCGATGATGAAATCGAAGTGCTCACTCTCAGATGTCTCCTCACCGGCGGCCAAGGCCTCGGGCAGACTCTTGCCGCGACTGTTGATCGTCGCATCGACACCGAACTTCAGGGCGCGTTGGAGACGGTCCTCATGGTGCCCTGCGACAATCACGCGCGTAGCGCCCAAGATCTTCGCCCAGTAGGCGAACCCGAGCCCCACGGCACCATCGCCAATGACTAGGACCCGAGTGGCCGGCCGCAGGCCCATGTCCTGCAACGAGCTGAGGGTTTCCTTGAGGGTAATGAGCATAGTAGCTCCCGGCGCGTCCATGTCGGCCGGGACCTTCTGGTGAAGCCGTGGCCACAGACCCACCTGGTCGGCACGCATCTGCAGGTCCTCCACAGCTGACTGCCAGTCGATGACGCAAGCGTACTCGGCGAAGCCTCCCCAGCCCGAGAAGAACTCGCCAAGCTTCTCGCCTGGATACACGGCGGGCGGCCGCAGGACCCGATCGCCCACGGCGAGGTGCCGGACCTTGGCGTCCAGTTCGATGATCGTGCCTACACCCTCATGCCCCAGAATGCACGGATAGCTGCTCACGAAGGGAAGCTCGCCGTAGGCGATCTTGACGTCCGTGCTTGAGCAGAAGGCGCAGGCCTCGACCTTGACCAGCGCCTGGTAGGGTTTTGGTGTTGGTCGGGGCACCTCCAGCACTTCGACCCGACCTGGCTCTACTACAACGGCAGCCTTCATTGTTGACATTGGTGATGACCTCCCGAATCAGCATCAAGCGAGCCCGAGCTGAAGCATATAGCCCCCACGGCAGCCCACGATCGGGACCAGCCGCAGCACCTAAGCACCTAGTGGCTCTCGGCGGCGCTACTGATGGCAGTCCTGCCAGTCCAGCACCATGCCGAGACACTCCGAGGGCCTATTCATCATCATGTCAAAGAGAGCTGGCGCCTCGCGCCAGTTGCGGAAATGCGTGATGAGCGGTCTCACCTGCGCTCGGCCGTCTGCGATCCACTGCATCATCTCACGCATGCCCTCTTCGCTCACATTGGTCGGGTTGTAGGCGACCATTTCCTTGATGTGCGGCCACAGGAGGTCGAGGCAGGTAAGATCCGGATAGTAGGCCTGGAAGCAATACTTTGATCCACGGTTCTTGAGCCACTGAAAGGAGGCGTTGATGGCGTCGACATTGGCCGAACAATCAACGATGACGTCAGCTCCTTCCTCCTTAAAGCTGCGGACGAGCGCACCCACGTCCTGGGTCAGCGGATCGGCCGCGACGTCGGCCCCCAGCTTTGCCGACAGCTCCCGGCGGACCTGATGCGGCTCGCTGGTGATGACCGTGCAGCCGCGTTGTTTGCAGACCTGGGCAGCAAATTGGCCAATGAGCCCCTGGCCGATGATCACAACCAGATCACCTGCCTGCACGTTTACCAGCTCGCCCGCGCCGTGGTAGCCCACCGCCACCATGACCAGAAGACTCACGGAGACGGGATCCGCGCCGTCCGGCAGCGGGATTAGGGAACGGTAATCCGCCACCGAGCGGCTAGTATGCCCGCCCCACATACTGCGAATCGGAGACGCCAGCTTCGTGTCTCGCAAAAACACGCGGTCGCCCACGTTGTAGCCCTCGACCTTCTCGCCCACGTGAGAAATAAGGCCGACCTTCTGGTAGCCAGTGACGAGGGGAAAGGTAGTGCCCCAGTATCTGGCAGAAAGGATCCAACCCTCTGTGCCAATGCTAATGCCCGTGTACTCAGTCTCGACGACCACGTCCTCGGGGCCCGGATCCGGAAGCTTAATCTCTTGAAGCTCAACCTCGTTGACTCTGGGAAAGACCACACCAATTGCGTCTATCATACAAGATCACCACTGTCTCCCTTGCTCTTGGTAGATGCGCCAGCCAAGGCTGGACAGGAAGAGATCTTCGGCATACCGCGGAGCTAACCTTTGCCTTCGTCCGGTGAAAGGAGGAAAGTCGGCGGCGAATAATGTTACAATATGGTTACCCCAACCCAGCAGTGCGGTCGGAAGGACCGCCACAGGCGGTCAGGAAGACACAAGTTAGAGCGTGCGACACTGTTCCGGGTACCCATTAACAATGGGCTAAGCAGCATAAAGCGAAGAAGGGGAGGTATATGGAGACGCCGCGGAACAAGATAGAAGGCGGTGGGATGCCTTCGATAGACCGTGCGGCCCAGTACCTCGTACAGCTTGCCGAGCAGCGCGCCCAGGAGATGGGACACGCAGCTGCCAGTTTACAGCACCTCTTGCTGGCTCTGCTGGATCGTTATCTGCCCATGGTCGAGAGTCTTTCGCCCGACCTTGACTGGCCGCAGTACCGCAACGACCTGCAGTCCAGGTTGAAGACCGCCGCGCCCACCGACGATGTGAGCCTGGAGTCTGTCCTGTCCGCCGCGAGGGCGGTAGCGCAGTCAGAAGACCTAGGCGAGGTCAGGCTGCGTCACCTGTGCCTAGCGATACTGCAAGTAGCCGGGGTACCACTGGGGTCCAAGGCTGCGGCCACCGGCGAGGGTACTGCGCCGAACGGGCAAGCCACCCCCGATCAGCAGGCCACTACGGAAGCGCCAGTCGGCGCCAGTGGCCCGAACCTGGAGGGCTATCTGCGCCAGAAGCATGGGCAACAGGCCAGTGCGACGCCAACTCTCGACCAGTACGGCGTAGACCTCACCGAAAAGGCGCGCCGCGGCGAGCTGGCGCCGGTGGTGGGGAGAGACCGCGAAATTGCCGCCGTGGTGGAGATTCTATGTCGGTCCTACAAGCGCAACCCTATGCTAGTGGGGCCGGCTGGGGTGGGCAAGACCGCTATCGTCGAAGGTCTGGCGCAGCGAATCGTCGCGGGCGCTGTGCCAGAGGAGCTGCGGAACGCTCGCATTGTCATGCTGCAGCCGACGGTGGTCATGCAAGGAGTAAGAACACCCTCGGACTTGGAAGAGCGCATCCAGGCCATCATCAATGACGCGTCTAAGCCCAACATTCTGCTCTTCATAGACGAGTTCCACATGATAGTTGGGGCCGGTGGTATGCCAGGCATCAACGACCTGGCCCAACGGCTCAAACCAGCTCTGGCCCGCGGCCAGATTGCATGCATCGGCGCAACGACCGAGCACGAGTTTAGGACCTATGTACAGAAGGATCGGGCCCTGGAGCGCCGTTTCCATCCCCTGCGGGTGGATGAGCTAGACGCCAAGGACACGCTGGTGATCTGCCAGAGACTTGCGATGAGGTGGGAGGACGAGCGCGGGGTGAAGGTTGAGGCAGAGCTGCTCGCTGAGATAGTGGACTTGTCAGACAGGTACATCCGCAATCGGCGCTTCCCCGACAAGGCCATCGAACTACTCGACACGGCAATTGCGGCGGCCCAGGCGTCAAGCTCCGCGTTCCTGGACCTGGAGACTGTACACAGGGTGGTGTCGAATCTGATAGGCGCGCCCGTAGGTACAGGGGAGCAGCAGCTTACCGCAAAGCTGCAGAGTCTCAAGCAGCACCTTGACGACACTGTGATAGGCCAAGAGGAGGCTGCGTCGTTGGTGTCCGCGGCGCTGTCGGTGACAATGCGCGGGTTCGATCTGGACCCACAGCGCCCCAACGGCGTCTTCCTCTTTGCCGGGCCTCCTGGTGTGGGCCAGACCAGCA
>JAKORR010000544.1 GCA_029777735.1 Armatimonadota bacterium
ATTCTGCTGGCCACGTAGCCAGCCGCAAAGAGCTCCGCGAGCACGACGCCAAACACAAGGGCTATTCCGCCCGGGCCGATCGAGGCCGCCATGGCCATGACCATCCCGAGCTGAGCTGAGCACGGCACCCCGAGGGCAAGAAGAAAGATCACCAAGAGCCTGGCGTTACGGGTATCCATGACGCGGGCCGCGAGCGCAGCCATTGTACCGCAAGCTAGGCCGAGCACCATTGGCACACAGGCACGTCCGTTGAGACCCATGGCGTTGAAAACTCTGTTGGTGAGCACTGTCAGGCGGCCAAGATATCCGGAATCCTCCAGGGCGGCGAGGAAAAGAAAGAAGCACATCACAATGGGTAGGACGATACCCAGGGCTAGCGTAAACCCCATGGTAATAACGCCGTACTCCCCAACAAGCACGTATCGAATCAGCCCGGGGGGAACGGAACGCTCCACCACATTGGCCAACCACGGAGTGATAAGCCCCTCAGTATTGCGGCGCAGGGAGACTGAGCGCAGTCGCGCAGAGCTGGCGTCGCCGAGGACCGCCAGCACCTCGTACCGAGCTCCGTCCGCTGTAGGTGTGAAGTCAACGTAGAGGTGATACCCACCCCGGTCATCCGGGGCCAGGGCCACATGGATCTCCTCGCGCCTGCCGTCGGGATAGTGGAGTCTCAAGGCAAGGTGTGGCATCGAAGTGCCAGGAGCTTCGAGGAAGCCGCTAAGACTATACGCCTTGCCCACACGCAGGAACTGAGGGCATCTTGGGCCGGGCTTCAGCACAAATCGCAGGCCTGATTCCGCCCCTCCCCGGGTGACAAGCGCCTCGGCCCCTAGAATCCTCACGCTGCCTTGCCCCAGCACTTCCACCAACATCGGCTGCTGGCTGTCACCGAGAGCCATGACGTTCGCTGCTGGCGCCCCCATGACGCGTGAGGCCATGAAGTCGGACAATGTGCCGGCGCCCAGTCTGCCCACGACAAAGTACATGGACGCGAGCACGACCAGCAGAATCAGTGGGCCCCAGACGGGATGCATTGTTGCAGCGGAGACTACCTCGCGCACACGGCTGACCGAGACTGGCCGGTGTACGATGACCAGGTCGGCGATTGCGTCGCAGGCCTCCCAACGCGCCGCAGCGAGTAGGTAGTCAAGTGGCTGGGGCATTTGCTCCTGCAGCTCGTGACGTAACGCCGCGATCGTATGAAGCGTGGTGGGAGCTACGCGTTGGGCCAGCCACCGCTCTATCCCCTCATCACCAGCAAGAAGCATCACCGCCACTGCGCGCTTGCCTACCGGCAGGTCGGGTAGCAGTTCAGTGACGCGATTGAGCACCTGCTCGACGGGAGCCGGATATTCTGTTTGCAAGCGTGGCACCCTAGGTTGCCGCAGGGCCTGTAACAGCTCGCTAATGCCCCGTCGCTCGACAGCCACGGTCGGCACCACGGAAACCCCTAGCACGTCCGATAATTTCTCGGCGTTAATATTGATGCCGGCTCGTAGTGCTTCGTCTACCATGTTCAGGGCGATAACCATGGGCACTTGCAGCTCGGCCAGCTCCGCCGTGATGCGCAGCCCACGTGTGAGATTGCGCGCGTCTATGACCTGGATGACTACGTAATCGCGTTCTGTCAAAAGAATGTCGCGCGTTACCATCTCGTCAAGGCTAAGGGGAGTGAGCGTGTTGATGCCGGGGGTGTCGATCACCTCGGGGCGCCAGCCTATTCCCCGCAGCTGCCCGCGTGTCACTTCGACGGTCGTGCCCGGGTAGTTGGAGACGACGGCGTAGGTACCCGTGAGCAGATGGAAGAGCACGCTCTTACCAACGTTGGGGTTGCCGACCAGTAGGACCTTCTGGGGATGCTGTTGCACCGGGGAGGCACCGGCGCCAAGCGACTCGCTCACACTGAATCCTCCTCAGAGGAAGCAGGAGCACAGGGGGCCTCGCTCCAGCCATCGGACGGACAAGCTGCGTCCTCTTGCCCGGAACCTTCTGCCACGCACTCAGCACACAGGCCACCGACCTCAAGGGCACAACGGCTTGCCTCAAAACCGTGTTCCGCACAGGCTTGGGCCAGCGCGCTCTCGAGGCCAGGGCCCTCGAACTCGATCACCCGGCCACACCTGAGGCACACCAGATGATAGTGGCAATCACCACTGCGGACAGGCTCGTAGTGAGCGTGGCCCTCTGCAAGGCGCAACTCGCGGAGGAGGCCCGCGTCGGTCATGTGTGTCAGAAAGCGGTAGACGGTTGCTCGTGAGACCGTTCTTCCCCGCCGCCTGAGATCGTACCAGAGGTCTTCGGCACTGAAGTGGTCAGTGGCTTCGAGAGCGGCCTCAAGTACCGCCTTGCGCTGGGACGTCATGCGCAGGCCGGCGTCGCGAAGACGACGCGCAGGGCTCTGGGAAGCCAGAGGCAGTGGGTTGGGTTTGCTCTCGGCCATGGATGGGCTACCGCTCCATTTGCAAATGAGACGCTGTATCATTTTGCTATAACACAACACGACCCCTATTGTCAACCCACGCAGTAGGAACGAGAGTGTTCGGTTCACTCAGGATATTCGCCGCGAAGAGACCGTCGCGAGGGCCCAAGGCAGGAATCACAGGACGGCCGACGCCCGGCTAGGTTCCGGGGCGGAATCTTGGCCCATTTCCACGAGAAACCTGCCACCTTATACGCGCTCGTTCCTGCGCGGCAGC
>JAKORR010000545.1 GCA_029777735.1 Armatimonadota bacterium
CTAGCTCCATGGCCTCCTGCGCCTCGCAGATCCGGTGCCTATGGGTCACGAGTAGCGCGAGATCGAACACGCCGCGCTCAATCAGGTCTACGGCCCGCTTCATGTTCGACACGTTGCGGTCACGCGATATCTGGGGGCTGGAGTTGAGCACTCTCAGCCCGCGCACGTGCCACAGGCCGAAGTCCACGGTGCGGGGATGATGATGCCAGGCGAAGATAGCGAGGCGGCCGCCAGGCCTGGTCAGTGCGCCGGCCTGCTGGAGCGTCGCCTCAACATCTGCGGCCTCGATCACTAGATCGAAGGGGTCCTGCCTGATCTCGCCCAAGCGTTCGTCGGCCTCGGTCGTCCCGGCCTGAAGAACCTCCGTGGCGCCGAAGCGCGCGGCCAGCTCGAGGTTCTCCGGCTTGACGTCCACAACCACGAGCTGCTTGACAGGTGAGTGCGCCACGCCCTGGACGTTGAGCAGGCCCATGAAGCCCGCGCCGAGAAGAAGAACCCTGTCGCCCGGCGTGATGTCATAGGAGTATAGAGCCCCCACGACGCAAGCCACAGGCTCGGCCAGCGCGGTGGCCGGATCAGTCGGAGGGCTGGTGAACCTGCACAAGGCCGAAGCAGGGTAGTTGCTCACCGACGCCCAAGGTCCGCAGGTCACGATGTCGCCCTCCGCCAGCCCGCCGACGCTGGGGCCCAGCTTCGTCACGACGCCCACGCCCTCGTGCCCCACAAGCCGGGGCCCCGACAGTGGCTCCCAGCCAAGGAACAGCGAGACCTCCCCCATGCAAATACCGTTGGCGAGACACCGCACCTGGACCTCACCCGGACCCGGGTCGGGCACGTCTAACTCACGCACCTCGACCTTGCCTGGCTCGACCATGTAGATGCCTTGGGCCTTCATATTGTGTCCTCCTATAGCCTAAACCTGTCTGCTCATCTCGGCGGGCTAGATTCTTCCTGCCGTCCACAGAATCCCGCGCCGCAGGACCTCGCGGAAGATAGGATTCACCCAGGTCCGGTCGTCGTGGCCGGACTGGTAGCAAAACACGCGCGCCCCACGGTACTGCCGCGTCCAGGCGAGAGTGTGAGCGTTCCTGGGGTGGTCACAGGTGAGAAGCACATGACAACCCTCGCCTGCGTTCGTCATCTGGTAGGTTTCGTCAATCATCTCCCAGGGCTCGACGCCGCGCGTGATAGGGTGGTCGGGATCGGCGATCTCCGTGCGGATTGTCTCGCCGATACGGTAGCCAGAAAACTGTGGATCAAAACCCACGATCTCTTGCCACTTCGGCCAGTCGGGATAGGCCAAGATCGCATGGTGCAGTAGGACAATGCCCTGGCTCAACTCACCCAGCTCGGTCAGCGCGGTGAGTTGCTTCCCAGCGTACCAGGGCAGGCCCTCGTCGCTGGGCGTCGCCGTCATCATAATATAGAAAACTATGGCATCGTAAGACCGGCGCACCTCAGTGCTAGACGAGCAGTAGTCGTCGAGGTGTTGAACGTCGGCCAGAATGTCTTCGAGCGAACGGAACAGATCGTGGAAGGGCGGTACATTGTAGCAGTGCCCGCCGGTGACCACCGCGATCCTCACTGTCTGCTGTGCGTCTGTCACGGCTACGCCTCCTTGTGCCGGCCGTGGGCCGGCGGTTCGCTACTCTCACGGTGTATCCTCGCCGGGGCTCTCGCCAGAGCGAAACCAGTGGCACAAAAGGCCGCCCCTCCATGCGTCCCTGTGGCTGTTACCCGAGCCAAGGGACCCGTGCTCTGAGGTGCCCGGGCAAAGCAGGGCTGAGGCACTCTCTTCCCAGGACGCGGCGCTAGGACCTTGGCGTCCATCGGCTAGCCTCATCGACCACGGCGCGCAGGTTCTCAAGTTTGGCGTCGGCAGGCACCTCGTCGGATGTGGTCAGGACGAAGGCATCCGGCCCCGCAGCCTCCAGGCAACGGCGCGCCTCGGCCCGGGCTTGTGCCACAGTCCCCTTCGCTAAGATCACGGGGCTGTAGTTGCCCATCAGGCACACACGGCGGCCGAAGGCCCGCTTTACCTCCGCTAGGTCGCAGTCGCCCAACACGTCCAAGTGCTGAATCGCGTGTGGTCCGGCGTCAACCATCATAGGCAAGATCTCACGCATCCTGCCCGTGATGAACAGCACCACGTACTTGCCCCTGCGGACGTTCTCAATTACCCAGCGTACCTCGGGAAGAATGAAGCGTTCGACGATGGCAGGACTGACGAGGCTTGTGGAGGCCCAGCAGATATCGAAAACAATCGCGTCGGCGGCCGAGGCGTTGAAGGCCTCGATCCGCCGCCGGGTGAGCACACTGGCCTTGGTAAACATTTCCGCCATTAGGTCGGGCGCCTCAATCAGATCCATCAAGAACTCGGCGTCGGGGCGGATCATGGCGATGTGGTAGGTCGAATCGCCTACCCACCAGTTGACCAGACCGTCGTCGCGCACGTAGTCCAGAGCCTCGCGGCTGTTGCCCTCTGTGTACTCGGCAGTGCGAGCCACCTCGTCAAGATAGTCGGCGTAGATGCCGTAATCCTCTCGCGTTTTCACGAGCTTCTCGGTGATCTTGTAGACTAGGGGATCGCCAGGAATGCCTCCGTGCAAGCTGCGGGCGACCAGCATGCCACCGGGGGTAGTCAAGCGCCGCTCAAGGACACTCCAGGGGCCTTGCATGCCGACCTCGACTGTCTCGTCGGAGTAGCCCGGCCCCAGTGATACGTGCTCGACTGGACCGACGCCCTGAAGGTTGAAGATGGCCGAGCCAATCCTTCGGTGGGCATCGCACTGGGCCCTCCAGCCGGAGCAGCCGGTCAGAGCGAACGCACATCGATCCACCAATTCCCAGGTCACTGGCACACGGTCCGGTGTGCCAAGCTCGAAGGCGCACTGCAAGCGCTCTCTCTGGGTCATCAGTCTTCACCATCCTCAGGGGCTACAGCTGTGCGTCCATCGCATCGGACTCGCAGGCTGCGTATAGTCTGCCACTCCCTATAGCTGGGTGGCACGGGGAGCTTCGCCAGGCAGTGAGGCAGTCCTGTGGGAAGGCCTCGGAGTGCAGTCTGAAGGGACACCAGTAAGAGAAAACGTCGGGCGAAGGGCGGCCCAAAATAAGCACAACACATACTCAAGTTGGGCACAGGAAAGTGTAAGTTTTTATGGTATTTTGTGTTGCATCACAACCTCCTTTGTGCTATGATGACTATGCTGGGCAAGCACAAGGAGGCGCTATAGACTATGCTGTACTACATTCAGGAAGGTCAGGAGAAGGCCATACCGCTTGAACCACTGGACAGGGGCCTAACGCAAGATGAGTTGGACACGCTGATCACCTGTATCCCCAACGTGCTCGGAGAGGAGCTCCTACTCCTTGACTATCAATACCGCAGCTTCACGAGGTACGACAACCGAGCCGACATCCTTGCCTTGAGCGATGAAGGCCAGTTGGTGATCATCGGCTTTCGACAGGGGGTGGCGGACGACGCAGAGCTGAAGACCCTAGAGTACGCCGCGAATCTCAGCGATAAGAAGATCCGCGAGGTGGCGGCGATCTATGCGGAGGGCGCAGCTCACAAAGATGAGGGACTGACGGTGGATCAAGCCCGCAAGATCCTCCAGCATCATCTCAAGGACTCGAGGATCCATTCCGAGCCGCGCATCGTCATCCTGGCGCGGGACGTCCGCCCGGCGCTGGCCAACACGATCCTATGGCTACACAGCCGCGGGCTGGATATCTCCTACGTGCGTTTCCAAGCTTATGTAGCCGAAAGCACATGGATCATCGACGTGAACCACCAAGAGGCCGTCCCCTCAGCAGAAGTGCTCGGCTTCGCCTCGTCAGCAGTTGCGCCTCAGGCTGGGCCTGCCGCAGAGGACGACGAAGAGGGTGAAAACGGGGAGCACTCGGAAGAGCCGGAGGAAACCGGAGCTGCCGAGGGCGTCGGTGAGGAAAAGCCCGGAGAGGAGAAGGTTCCTGTCGCCACCATGGCCGAGCAGCATCCTCACTCGACTCTGCTGCGCCACGTTGAGGAATTGCTCACGGTGCAGCCTCTGGAGCTAGAGATGACCAGCTACACAGATGCGCTGACCTTTGCCACCGGCATACCCAACATATACTTCGACATGAGCGCTCGCAGCTATCCCGAGCAGTACGTTGAGATTACCTTGAGTTTCACCGAGGACAATATTGAACACAACCGCGCCATCGCAAGAGCGATTCTCGCTCGGCGCGAGAGCATCGAGCAGGCCTTGGGCGAACCGATCGAGGTCAAGGATCCCTGGTATCGCAACTGGGTGAAGCTGTACGTGGTGCGGGAGTGGGATGCCGAGGATCCGGCCCACGCAGAGGAAGCGATCTCGCTGCTCACGCGCTTTATCAACACGTTGCTCCCATACGTGCAGGATGCGGCCAAGCACCTCAGTGAGGAAACGGTTTGAAGATGCTAAAGTCTACACCCTTGCCCGAGTTCGCCAGGAGGCCCACCAATTCGCGCCGGAAGCGGAGGTTGGCAAGGGAGACCGAACGCAGCTTGCGATGTCGCTCCAGTCTGCCGCGCCGAGAGGTGAGGACGTGATCGACGAGAACCTGCAGACAATGGAAAGCCTGGTGCGTTTTGTGGAGGATTACTTCAAGCTGCCCGAAGCCCTCCGCGTCACGCTGTCCAACATGGCCACACAGCCTAAGGAGTTCGACCTTCCCCAAGTCTTGGACTCGCTGGCTGCCTTCTTGAGCACCTGGAGTGGCGTGCTTAGTGATCCGAGCACCGAAGAGGGCCAGTTGATTCTCGCCGCGATTAGGCGACCTGGAGAGGCCAGCCGTGTGGCGGCTGAGATTGCTCCTGAGCTGGCCGAGATGAGAGCTGCGCTGGAGAGCGTAGCTCAGCAGGTTAGTGAGCGGCCGGGCGGAGCACCGAGCTCGTCAGGCGCTCTCTTGGCCTGCCTGAAACTTGACGTTCGCTCTCCACAGAGGGAGCCCCTTCATTGGGGGGTCGCGGCGTCCCGGAAAGCTGTGTCCACGACCTAGCCCGGTACGGCGGTTATCGCCGCAGAATCTCCGGAGATGCACTGGCGACCAGTGTGTGACAGCGACCGAACTTGTGCTGTCGGCGTAGTTGTTGTTCCAGGCCCCCCACACGCGACCGGAATACAGCCTCTATTCCCCAGGCTACGGGGTGTGGTGACAGGGCTGGGTTGCTCCGAGTAGAGGCACAAAACTCCTCCTTCCCAAGTCTGACGAGCTATTGCTAGGCCGGCAGGTGTGCAGTATAATCACTACCCGAGCCGGGGGGTGGGTTGGTGGTGGTTATACACACAGTTAGGCTGAAAGGAGCGATCCCCTTGCGAGGTTATCTCCGAGGGGCTAGCGTGTGCCTGTTGACGGCGACGCTAGTCGTAATGTTGGCCGGGTGCGGACAGCAGCCTGTGGCTATAGTCAACGGGCAGAAAATAACACGCACGGAGTTCATCAATCGCCTCAAACAGGCGGCGGGTAAGCCGGTTCTTGCCGACTTGCTGTTCCGGCGCCTCGTAGAGGACGAGTTCACGCGCTCAGGTCTAAAGCTCACGGATCAGGAAGTGATGGAGAGAGTGGCGGAGTTGAAGAGTGAGTTCCCCAACGAAGAGGCCTTTCAGCAGTGGCTCAGCTCCGTGGGGATGACCGAGCAGGACTTGGTGGCAGAAATGCGCCATCAGATCAAGGAAGAGAAGTTACGCACGCGCGACGTGAAATACACGGAGGCGGATCTGCGTAAGTTCTTCAACGAGAACAAAGCGCGGTATGACAAGCCGCTACGCGTGACTATCAGCCAGATCGTCGTGAGCACGAAGCAAGAGGCGGATAAAGTCTACGCGGAGCTACAAAAGCCGGGAGCCAACTTTGGGGCGCTGGCGCGGCAGTATTCGATCGATGCCATGTTCAGGGGCCAGGGCGGACGCTTACCCGAGTTGCCACAGGACCGGCTTATGCCGCCAGACCTGCAGCCCCTGGTAGCCAAGATGAAGGTGGGGGACGTATCAAAACCTGTCAAGATCGATGAGAACTGGTACATCGTGAAGCTTGAGAACCGCAAGGCGCCCGAGAAGGCAAGTTTCGAAAAGGTGCGCGCGAAGGTCGAGCGAGACTACACCCTTGTATCCGCGAAACCTAAGGAAGCGCTATACCGCGACCTGGCTGCGAAGGCGACGGTACAGGTGCTCGACCCTGACCTGGCCCAGGTCCAGGAGATGTTCATGCCCAAGGATGAGTTGCCGCAGTTTGGAGGCACGAAACAGCCTGCAGGAGAGCAACAGGGCGCACCGTCTGGCGCCGCACCCAAGCAGGACGCCCCACAGGCACGGCCGGCACCAGCCGAGGGAGCCAGTGGGCAACAGTAGGGCTTTCGGATGCGCGAGTTTGACGAGCTTGTCGATATAATGCGGCGTCTGCGCAGCCCCGGCGGTTGCCCGTGGGACCGGGAGCAGCATCACAACAGCTTGAAGCGGTACCTGCTCGAGGAGGTCTATGAAGTTGTCGAGGCCCTCGATGAAGGGGATCTGGACAAGCTGTGTGGCGAGCTCGGTGACGTGATGTTGCAAGTGGTGTTCCACGCGCAGTTGGCACAGGAAGAGGGGCTTTTTGATATCGCAACGGTGCTTGGACGTGTAAACGAGAAGCTACGCCGCAGGCACCCCCACGTCTTTGGAGATGTGAGGGTGCACAACGCCGAGGAAGTGCTCGACAACTGGGAACAGATAAAACGCAGCGAAGGTGAACACGAAGACCGCACGTCCATCCTCGACGGTGTGCCAAAGGCGCTGCCGGCACTCATGCGTGCAGAGAAGCTTCAGCGACGGGCTGCCAAGGTCGGCTTCGACTGGCCCGAGATGAGTGGTGCTTGGAATAAGTTCGAAGAGGAGTTGGGCGAACTCGAACAAGCCGAGGCGGAGGGCGACCCCGATCGAGTGATGGGCGAACTGGGCGACGTGCTGTTTGCTCTAGTGAATGTGGCTCGGTTTTTGCGCGTGGATCCCGAAGAGGCACTGCGCAGAGCCATCAGCCGTTTTGAGCAGCGGTTCCGGTCGATAGAGTCAGAAGCGGAACGCAGTGGCCGCAGCCTCAGCAAGATGACCCTGGACGAGATGGACGCACTCTGGGAGGCCGCTAAGCAGAACAGTGCCCAGGGGAAGACGTGACAGGCATGCTCGCGAGAACGAACGACCGGTCCCTTCGAGCCCGGAGGAGGGTGTACGTTTGGACCGGTTTCTCAAGAATGTGGGGATTGTTGCGCGGAGGAAGTTAGCGCAGGAGGCCTGTCGCCGCGGTCTGATAGAGCTTGACGGTCGGCCAGCCAAGTCGGCAAGCAGTGTACATGTGGGCCAGGATCTGACCGTTCGACTGGGGATGCGCCTGCGGCGTTATCGCATACTAAGTGTCCCGGTTTGTCCGGTTGCCAGGGCTGAACGCTCCGAGTGTGTCGAGCTGATGCACGAGGAGCCGATTAGCCTTGACGACTTCGAGGATGAAGGCCCCGAATGAGGGTACTAGCGGCGCTGTTAGGCAGCGCGGAATCAGGATAGATCGAACCACGCTTCTTCGCGGGTCGATACACACTATTCCTTTAGGAGGACGTCGAAATGGCTTTGAAGAGGGTTTACAGGTTCTGGGAGCAGGCAGACCCCCTCAAGAAAAAGCTTGCTGCACAGAACCGAGACTTGAAGGACCTTTTGGGCGGCAAGGGCTCTGGTCTCATGCTCATGACAAATGCGGGCATCCCCGTGCCGCCAGGCTTCACAATCACGACCGACACGTGCAATGAGTACTACGCTGCCGGCAAGCAGTTCCCAGAGGGGCTGGAAGAAGAGATCAAGGAGGCCGTTGCCGACCTCGAGTCCAGAGTGGGAAAGACCTTCGGCGACCCCGACAACCCGCTGCTTGTTTCAGTCCGCTCCGGCTCGAAGTTCTCAATGCCCGGGATGATGGACACCGTCCTGAACCTGGGCATGAACGACGAGGTGGCCAAGGGCATGATTCGCTTGACCGGCAACCCCCGCTTCGTGTGGGACGCCTATCGCCGCTTCGTCATGATGTTCGGCGACGTTGTCATGGGCGTCGACCGGTCCAAGTTCGAGGCCTGTCTGGCACAGGTCAAGGAGGAGGAGGGCGTCACCGCCGACCTCGACGTCTCTGCTGAGGGCATGAAGCGCGTCGTGGAGCTCGAGAAGGAGGTCTACGAGCGAGAGCTTGGCGAGGCTTTCCCGGCTGCGGCCCAAGAGCAGCTCATGGCTTCTGTCCGCGCGGTCTTCGATTCCTGGAACAATCCCAGGGCAATTACATACCGCAACATCAACAAGATCCCCCACAATCTGGGCACCGCGGTGAACGTCCAGATGATGGTCTTTGGCAACATGGGCAACGACTCGGGCACGGGTGTAGCCTTTACCCGCTCGCCAAGCAATGGTGAGAAGAAGCTGTTCGGCGAGTTCTTGCCCAACGCTCAGGGTGAGGACGTTGTGGCCGGCATTCGTACGCCGTACTCCATCGACGAGATGTCCACCTTCGACGGCGGCGCACAGGATGAAGCCGAGAAGGCGGCTATGCGCGAGGTATGGTCGCGCGTGGCCGAGGAGTTCAAGGTCGTCGCTGAGCGCCTCGAGCGCTACTTCGAAGACGTACAGGACATCGAGTTCACGGTTGAGCGCGGCAAGTTGTGGATCCTGCAGACGCGCAACGGCAAGCGGACCGGCGTGGCGGCCGTGAGGATTGCCGTGGACATGGTGGATGAGGGCATTGTGACACCCGATCGGGCCCTGTTGCAGGTCGAGGCCGAGACTCTCCCCCACCTTCTGGTACCGCAGTTTGACCCGGCGGCTGTGGAGGCGGCGCGCAACAACCCAGAGGTCCTTGTGGCTATCGGCACGGGTGCATCGCCTGGCGCAGCCGCAGGCCGTGTGGTCTTCAGCGCTGAGGACGCCATAGAGTGGACCAATCGCGGCGAGCGGGTGATCCTGGTACGCCACGAGACCTCGCCGGACGACATCGGTGGCATGGAGAGGGCCCAGGGCTTCCTGACCGTCTTCGGCGGCGCCACGTCCCACGCCGCGGTCGTCGGCCGCCAGCTCGGCAAGCCGGCCGTGGTGGGCTGTGGAGCCCTCAGGCTCGATGAGGAGGCCAAGCAGTTCACCGTGGACAGCAAGGTCGTTAAAGAGGGCGACTATATTTCCATCAGCGGGTCGACAGGTGAAGTCTTCCTCGGCGACTTGCCGACGGCTCCGTCTGAGATCGTGCGGGTATGGTACGGCCAAATGAAGCCGGAAGAGTCGATGATGTACGGCTACTACTCGCGGTTCATGGAGTGGGTAGACGCACGGCGCAAACTCGGCGTGCGCGCCAACGCCGACCGGCCCGATACGGCGAACGATGCGCTGATCCGGGGAGCCGAAGGTGTTGGCCTGTGCCGAACCGAGCACATGTTCTTCGGCGAGGACCGCATCCGGACGTTCCAGTGCATGATCGTGGCTGAAAGCGCGGAGGAGCGCGCAAAGTGGGCTGAAGAGCTTCTGCCCCACCAACGTAACGACTTCGAGGGCATCCTGCGGGTAATGGATGGGCTTCCCGTTATCATCCGCCTGCTCGACCCGCCGTTGCACGAGTTCCTCCCACGCGAGGACGCAGACGTGGCCGAAGTGGCTAGGATGACGGGCAGGACGCCAGATGACATCCGCGCGTTGTCTCGCCAGTTGCACGAGATGAACCCAATGCTGGGGCACCGCGGCTGCCGCCTGGGTGTCACCTTCCCGGAGATCTACAGGATGCAGGCGAAGGCCATCTTCCAAGCCGCGTGCGCCCTGAAGAAGGCCGGCAAAAACCCGAAGCCCGAGGTCATGATCCCGCTGGTTGGTATTCCCGAGGAGCTGGAGTACACGAAGCGCGACGTTATCGAGGTGGCCGAGGAAGTCATCAAGGAGACCGGCGTGGAGGTTGAGTACATGGTCGGCACAATGATCGAGGTGCCTCGCGCCTGTGTTGTGGCCGGCGACATCGCCCGCAGCGCTGAGTTCTTCAGCTTCGGCACCAACGACCTGACACAGACTGTCTTCGCCTTCAGCCGCGACGATGCGGAGGGCAAGTTTCTGCCCACCTACATCAGCAAGGGCGTACTGCAGGTCGATCCCTTCATCGTTCTCGACAGGCGCGGTGTTGGGAGGCTGATGGAGATCGCGATTAAGGAGGGCCGCGAAGCCAACCCCAACTTGGAGGTCGGTATCTGCGGCCAGCACGGCGGCGATCCGCAGTCGATCGAGTTCTGCCATCTGGTGGGTCTCGACTACGTTAGCTGCGATCCGCCTCTGGTGCCGGTGGCCCGCCTGGCGGCTGCTCAGGCTCAGATCAACCACCCTCGCGACTAGTGTGACCCAGGGGGCAGGGAGCCTGGGCTTCCTGCCCCTGATCTTACTGTAGGGCCGTCTGTCTCCGCGGCGACGGTTGTCCGGTAGAGAAGAGAAAACCTTATGGTGTGAGGCGCGGGCCCTTCGGCGCTTTGTGCTTATTTTTTGGGAGGTGCGAACTGTGAGCTGCATTGAGAAGATTCACGCCCGCGAGATTATCGATTCGCGAGGCAACCCCACAATCGAGGCCGACGTGCTGCTGGCTTCCGGCGACTGGGGCCGTGCTGCTGTTCCGTCCGGCGCCTCCACCGGAGAGCGCGAGGCGCTAGAACTGCGCGACGGCGACAAGGGCCGCTACGGTGGCAAGGGCGTCCTCACTGCGGTGGCCAATGTCAACGACGTCATCGCTCCTGCCCTGAGGGGCATGGACGCGACCGACCAGCGGGGCCTAGACCAAGCGATGCTGGATTTGGACGGCACACCAAACAAGGAGAAGCTGGGAGCAAACTCCATCCTAGCTGTCTCCCTGGCGGTAGCCAAGGCAGCCGCCTCCTACACGGAGCTACCGCTGTACCGGTACATCGGCGGCACTAATGCCTTCACACTGCCCGTGCCTATGTGCAATATCCTCAACGGTGGACAACATGCGGACAACAATGTGGACATCCAGGAATTCATGGTCATGCCTACGGGCGCCGCGAACTTCGCTGAGGGTATCCGCTGGGTAGCCGAGATCTTCCACGCGCTTCGCGGTGTTCTCAAGGCCGAGGGTCATTCCACAGGTGTAGGCGACGAGGGAGGCTTCGCCCCCAACCTAAGCAGCAACGAGGAGGCCCTGCAGGTGATCCTGCGCGCCATCGAAAAGGCGGGCTATACCCCCGGCGAACAAGTTGTTTTAGCGCTCGATTGTGCGGCTTCTAGCCTCTGGGACCGCGATAAAAAGCGCTATATCTTCGCTGGCGAGGGCAAGGATATGACCTCTGCAGAGGTCATTGACTACATCGAAGACCTGGTAGCCCGCTACCCCATCATATCCGTCGAGGATGGCCTTGACGAGAACGATTGGGAAAATTGGCCTAGACTGTGTGAGCGCCTCGGCGGGCGTGTCCAGATCGTTGGCGACGACTTGACGGTGACTAATACCAGTCTTCTGTCCCGGGCAATCGAGGTCGGGGCGATAAACGCTATTCTCATCAAGCTGAACCAGATCGGCAGCCTCTCGGAGACGCTCGACTGCATAGAGATGGCCAAACGCGCCCGCATGACGGCTGTAGTGTCGCACCGCAGCGGAGAGACGGAAGACAGCACCATAGCCGATCTGGTGGTCGGGACCAACGCAGGACAGATCAAGACGGGCTCCCTCTCGCGCACGGACCGCATCTGCAAGTACAACCAGCTTTTGCGCATCGAAGAGGAGCTTGGCTCACAGGCTCGCTACGCCGGGCTCTCGGCCTTCTACAATCTCAGCCGGTCCTAGCGGGAGGGAATGTTCGAGACAACCACCAGCGACACAAGTGCCAATATGGCACGAGCCGATGAACGGCGTTTCGGACTTTGTGCGTAGGCCACTGAACCGTTGAGGTCAGCGCAAAGGTCGTAACCCTCTCACTCTGACTGGTCCAGAAAACGGGGGATGTCATATGCCCCTCCGTTCTCATGCTATTACAAGGCGCGCTGTTGAGCTTCCTGACTGAGTAGACCGCTCACGCCGCCCCGCGTCTGTGTCAATGGTTCTTCTCGAAAGCGTGCAAAGGACTGTCCCGTTGGACGGCTGGCCTCCTCTCCGAAGGACCGCGTCATCCCTTGGCGAAGAGAGGCACGTACGCAAGGAGGCCTGTACAAGCAATGTTCTGCGCTGTGCGAGATGTCATCGTCTTTCACGCGGGTCACGAGGTTCTCGTAGAAGGTATGGACGACTGTGGGGTAGACACTGTGGAGCTGCAGTACGGCATAGAGCGGTGGGTGGTCAGCCCTGACAAGCCGCGTGACGAGACTACAAATCTGTCCGCGGCGACACCCGACGACTGGGCCGCGGTGCGCGAGCGCTACGAAAGGGCCGGGGTCAAGATAGGTGGGCTGCTGCTGGCGACCGACTTCAACGCCGAGAACCGCGACGCTCAAGTGGAATGGGTGGTCGACGCTGTGGGTCTGGCAGAGGCCCTAGGGGCCGGGGCGGTACGTATCGATGCCATCACTACGGGGCAGGCCGAGTTGCCCTGGGTGAAGCGGGTGCGCCTGTATGCTGAGGCCGTGTTGCGCATCTTGGACGCCACGCCCGACAGTTCCGTTCCCCTGGGCATCGAGAACCACGGACTCCAGGGCAATGACCCGACGTGGATCGGCGGGGTGCTGGCGCGCGTCGATAGTCCGCGGCTTGGCCTGACCCTAGACACGGGCAACTTCTACTGGGCGGGGCATCCGCTCGACCGCGTCTACCAGATCATCGAGACCCTCGCACCCCACGTAGTACATACCCATTCGAAGAACATCTCGTATCCGGGCTATCTGCGCAATCAGCAGCGCGCACTGGGCTATGAGTATGGCAAGCACGTTTGTGCCATACCGGACGGCGACGTGGACCATGGGCGGCTGGCAAGGGTTCTCAGCGCCGCCGGCTATCAGGGCGGCTTCTACGTCGAGGACGAAGGGTTGGGCAAGGTCGAGGATCGCAAGGCGCAGTTGAGGCTTGACTGCGAGTACCTGAAGTCCGTCACCCAGTAACCAGTAAGGAGCGCCCGAAGACCCGCCGGAGTGTCCCAGCTTGAGTGTGAACCCGGTTCTATCGCTCCGGGCCGGAGTCAATGCTAATGGCAGGAGAAGCGGTACAAACCACTGAGCAGTCAAGAAGTGCCGCCGAGGCCGCAGCGCAGCCAGAGGGTCCAACGGCATTCCACTACCTTCTTTCTCCGGAAACGGTCTTCGACCGAGTAGGATCGGTTGTCCTTGTACTCCTGGTGTCTTTGGTGGCGTGGCTTGTGGTGGTTACACTCACGCGTCGCGCGGAGAATGCACTACGGCGTGGCATGGCAGAAGTCGACGAGCCCCAGCGCCGCCGCTACCAACGGGCTCTCACCGGCCTGTCGCTGCTGGCCAATGTGCTCAAGTGGGTCATCATCCTCGGCGCTGTGTTGGGGGCGCTTGTGGCTCTCGGCCTTGGGGCCAAGCTGCTGCCTGTCCTGGCGGGTGCCGGTGTGGTTGGGCTTGCGGTAGGCTTCGGCGCTCAGGCGCTGATCCGCGACCTTATCTCGGGGCTTATCGTGCTCCTCGAGGGCCAATACGGGGTAGGGGACTTCGTACAGACGGGCGCTGTGACAGGCCAGGTCGTGTCTGTGGGCTTGCGTGTGACCGTATTGCGGGATTTGGCCGGTCGCACTCACTTCGTGCCCAACGGAAGCATCACGGTGGTCGCTGTTCATGACACCCCTTGGACCAAGCAAGTGGTGGACGTGCTGTTAGCCGACCCAACGCAGGCGGAAGAAGCCGCGAAGGTTCTCACCAATGTGGCTCAGGTCCTGGCCGAGAACTATGCCCAGGTATTCCACGTGATCGGGCCTGTGAGGGTGAAGCGGGCTGGCACGTCCGCCAGCTTACGCCTCTCGGTGGCAACCTTTGTGGAGCACGACTGGGTGGC
>JAKORR010000546.1 GCA_029777735.1 Armatimonadota bacterium
AATGATCGGCGGTAGGCCCGCGACGGCCGAAGCTAATGCACTGTTAGCTGCCCGAGCCTTCTGCCGATGGAGCAAGGACAGCCAAGAGATCGACAGCAGGTGTCCAGAACTGGGCTGCTGGCCAGTTTTCTTATGATGGCCGGCAGTGGTTACTTCGAGCTGTTCACTGGGCTGTTTCGGTCAGTAGTTGTTATGCGGTATCTAGGGCCCACCGGAAACGGCCTGGTGAGCATCGTTCGCCTCCTGCAGCAGTACCTCTCTAACTCCCACCTCGGGGTGCTGCACGGTCTCACCAAGCACTTGCCCCGCGCGCTGGGGGCCGGCGACGAGGAGCGGGTGGCGAAAATCGAGGATGTCGGCGCAACGTGGGTTCTGGCAACCTCGACTCTGTGTGCCGCAGGTATTGCCGCGATCGCGATTGCCTCCTCCAATCTGGGCCTGCCTACTAGGTATGTGCTGCTAATCGGGGCGCCGGTTTTCCTCTGTGGCCAGATGTATGATCTGTACCGGGCCATCGGGCGGGCATGGCAGGTCTACCAGCCTATGGTACTGGCCTCTGTCGTCTTTAGCCTGGCGCTGACCGCTCTGATGATCGTGGGAGCTTGGCTGGGCTGGGCCTCTGGGGCCATGCTCGGCTGGCTGGCTGCTTCGGTGGCGTCGCTGATGGCCTTGCAGGCCACTATGCGCCTCAGGGTGTGTCTGAGGATCGACTGGTCCATCGTGTGGCGCTTGGTGACCTCAGGGATACCTCTGGCCGCGATGGCCTTCGCGGACATGCTGCTGGTGGCCCTGGATGGCACACTGCTACTGCGCCGCGGTGCCACTACCTTCGGCCTGTACGCCGGAATCGCCATGCAGATTCGGCGTTACTTGTTCAACCTCGCCAGATCGTTGACCTTCGTCCTCATGCCCCACTTTCTGGAGCAATTCGCACGTCATGGCAGCCACGAGAAGCTCAGGAGCACGGTGATGCAGGCCGCGGCCGCCGCATCCTGCGCCGTGCCGGTTCTCAGCCTGGTCTCGGCTGTGTTCTTGCCAGCGGTTGTCCAGACCTTCGTGCCCAGATTTTACGCAGCTGTGCCCGCCGGTCAGGTGACAGCCTTTGCCACCGGCCTCATGATCCTGCCGCTCTCCTTTAGTACCGCTCTGGTGACGCTTGACGCGGAGTGGCACAGCGTAGCAGCCCAGCTCGCGGGGGCCGCGGTGCTGGCTGTTCTCGCCTGGGAGCCTGCCGGCAAGGGCGACATGGTAGGCGTGGCGCTGGCTTCAGCGGCAGGGTCTTGGTTTGTGGCCATGACCGTAGGAGCCCTGGCGCTCAGCCGGCTGGGCATGGGGGCGACGCGGCTGACCGGAACGCTCCTCAGCCTGCAGGTGCCTATAGGCCTGTCGGTGGCGATGTTCTGGCTCGCAAACTGTCTGGCCGAGACCTTGACGGGCTTGCCTCACCGCACCTGGGCTGGCTGCGGCGTGCGTCTGATGATATGTGTCGTGCTTGCCGGGCCGGGTCTGGCCTGGGCCGAAAGGCGGCATCTGGTCCTGAGGCGCAGTCTGTGGACCCTGGCCGCAATGTGCACTCGGTCTCAGAGACACAGGAGCTAACGGTGTCACGAACACCTGAGCCTAGACAGAGACAGGGTTTCGCGCAGTCTCCCTGGCCAGCGGTGGTTGTCGCTGTGCTACTTGGTGGCGCCTCGCCGGTGCTGTCCAAGTACCTGTTGCGTACCGTAAGCGTTGAGAGTCTTTTGATCTGGCGCTACACGCTGAGTCTGTTAGTGCTGTTGCCTGTCATCCGTTGGGGAGCCGGCCGTCGACGCATGTCCGAGCGCCCGGCCCAGGCAAGGCCTTTCGCCTATTTCTCTCTAGCCTGTGTGGCAATTCTAGGCTCAGGCGTCGGAGCGGTGCTGTTCACCTCCTCCCTAGCCTACGCGCCGGCCGCGGTAAGCAACAGTCTGTCCAAGGCCGGGCCTCTACTGGTAGCCTTCCTCGCCTATCTGCTACTGAACGAAGCGGTATCGCTGGGCACCATCAGCCTGCTGGTGGCAATGTTGTTGGCGGCTGGTCTGCTCGGTGCCGGCGAGGCCAGCGGGCCGCTGACTCGAGCGCCCATCCCCATGCTTGGGGCCGTGCTGGCCGTTGCAGCCGGACTGACAAGGGCTCTGGCCGAAGTGGCAGCCAAGTCGTCGCTGTCGGTATGGCCGGCGGTGAACGTGGCCGCGGTGCGCTTTCTGGGAGGCGCGGTTATTGCAGCGGTCTTGGGACTGGCCCGTCCCGGAACGCTGGGCTTACTGCCCCAGACGCCCGAGCAATGGCTGGCTCTGCTGACGCTGTCGTGGTTGTGCACAGCCTTGCCCATCGCGCTGTACTACCGGGGCGTCGCTCGTTTGCCGGTGCACATCGTCACTGGGGTCCGCACCTCGGGTGCCGTGGTCACTGCGGTCATCTCCCGGGTCACACTGGGCGAGTCCCTCAATATCCTCCACTGGCTGGGCATCGGTTCGTTGCTGCTGGCTGCCTACGCCATGGCTTCCCTGCCAACCCAGCCGGCGCGCCCGCGCGCGAAGCGACGTGGACCGGTCCGCTCGCTATTGCACTTTGTGACGATGGTGGTCGCCGGCAGCGTTCTGCTGACCGGGCTGCTGCAGGCCTGGCAGCTCCAAGCGTTGATGCAAAGGCAGGTGCAGGCCACTCTCGGCCGGGCGGCGGCGCTGGTTGGCGAGGTTGTGGGACTGGGTGACGCCCTGCCAAGGTCCGCACTGCGCAGCTTTACTCAGCGCGCGGTCGAGGAACATATCAGCACGCCGGGCTACACGGCGGAGTTCGTGTACATTGTAGTGACCGATGCCTCGGGGAACCCCGTGGCCTGGGCCTTCCGCCGCGGCTATGGGTGGGACGGCACGCCTGAGCACGAGAAGGCGCTGCGGCTCGTCCGCGGTGGGCCAGAGGCCCTTGGCAGGCACGACCTGCTACCCGCTCACGTGACCGTGTACGGGGACGGCACACACGTCGGCGACCTTTACATCGGTTACCGCGCCAGCATTGCCTGGTGGCCGCTGTTGGCAGTACTGGCACGAACGGGGGCCCTGGCCGCGGTATTGGCCCTGGCCGCGGCCGCTGGGGTCTCACGGGCCGTAAGGGGAGCACTGGGATCACTGGCGGCTGTGGTAACCGAGGTGCACGAACGGGCCGTGGTGGCCGCCGAAGATAGCCGGTCCAGTCCAAGTGTTACGCAGGGGCAACTCTTCGCGAGTCTTGAGGACTGGCTGCGCGAGGAACACGTCGTTCTGCCCTATGATCGTCGCCCGAGGGTCGTGGCTCTCGCGAGAGCTCCCGGCGACATACAGGAATGGCTGGGCGTGGCTCTCGCAGCCCTTGCCGAGAGCGACGGTTCGCTGGCCGGCACGGCTAAGGGCTGGCTGGTGGCCCAGTGGGGCGGCGACGTGTTAGAGGTTGATGACCCAACCCGGGCCTACCTGTGGGCTGCGGCCCTGCCCGGTGACAAGCTGCTCGCAGCCGTGGATGGCGACTGGGAGAGCCTGGCCGATGTGATTGACCGGGCGACGGCATGGCTGGAGGAACAGGGGCCGCATCCTGGTGGTATGATTCTTGCAACACAAGATTTTGCGGGCTTGGCGGCGGAGCGTCTAACGCTGGAGCAGGCAGATGAAGGTTTGTACCGTGTAGAAGATAACGCATCATGAGATACCCCTCTAGGTCTGGGCCCAAAGCCACGCTCGAGCAGGTTCATGCGCGCGTTGGCGCCTGTGCCGATACCTCTAGGCGAGAGACCTTGCCTGCACCAAGGCTCACCTTCGCAGGCGGCCTAGGGTTGGGCAGGATACTGCTCGCAGCCGTGGTCTTCGTGGCGCTGGTCGCGTCGGGCGGCTGTCCTCCCCCGCAGCCCATCGAGGTGACTGTGTCGTCAGGCCAGAGCAACAGGCCAACGACGCGAGAGGAGATCGTCACCCAAGCGCGACGCGAGGGCGAGCTGAACTGGTACACGTCCCTGCCCGACGATGATGCCCGACAGATAGCCAAAGCCTTCACGGAGCAGTTTCCTTTCATCGTTTGCCGTACTGTACGCTCCGGAACCTTCGAGATCGTGCGCAGGATCCAAAGCGAGGTCGCGCGCGGTGAGGTGGAGGCTGATGTCTTGCACGTACTTGATCCAGGGGTCTTTGTCTCGCTCCATCAGGCGGGACAGCTCTACCGTTACCAGTCGACGCAGGCCAAATACCTGCCCCCAGAACTGCGCGCGGCAGAGGCCTGGAACGCCTGCAGAGTTGTCGTCACCGTCATCGCCTTGCGCAAGGATTCGCCGCTCAAGATCACGAAGTGGTCGGACCTCACAACTCTGCCGTCGTCTATGCGTGTGGGCGTGAAGGACGCGGCTACGAGCGGGTCAGCGTACACGACGTACTACCTGCTCCGCGAGAAGTACGGGTATTCCTTCTGGTACAGCATCGCCGAGCGAGACCCTCGGGTGTTCCGTAGCGAGGATGAGATGCTGACGGCGCTGGAGCGTGGCGAGGTGGATGTACTGGCTGGGGTAATGGCGGATACATTGTTGATAGACAAGCGTGCCAGGATCGTGTGGCCTGCCGATGGAGTGCCCGTGGTGCTCGGGCCGGTGGGGATCCTAGCCGGCGCTCCGCATCCGAATGCGGCCAAGCTCTTCGTGGACTTCCTACTGTCACGGACCGGCCAGGAGTTGATACGCAGCGTGACGGGGGCGTACCCGGCGCGGCCCGGCCTGGCGCCTCCTGAGGGCCTGCGGCCGTTGAGCGAGATCAGCACACTCCAAAGCCGGGCTCCGTGGGACCTGTATACGGGCCTGCGCGACTACCTGCAGAGTGAGTATAATGAAATTTTCCGTTCTTCCTCAGAG
>JAKORR010000547.1 GCA_029777735.1 Armatimonadota bacterium
GACCTGCGCTCCGGCAAAGGCCCGACCCTGTATCCAGTGGGCGAGGGCGCGCTGGGCCGTCTGCAGATTGGCCCCGGGCTTGTGACCCTGCTGGGAGGCCCGCCGGGCGTCGGCAAGACAGCGCTGGTTTGCCAGTTGGTGTTCGAGGCACTCCGGCTCAACCCTTCGCTTTGCGTGCTCCTGGCGAATGTCGAGGTGCCCGCGCCGGTCATCCTCGACCGCCAGTTAGCGCGCCTTGCTGGCATCGACCTGTCGTTGATTCGCCATCGCCAGCTGACCGACGAGCACGGCGAGGCACTGACTGCTGGCCTGGAGCAGTTGGAGGCCTTGTGCGAGCGTTTGACCTTCCTGCAGAGCCCTTTTGACCTGGCGAACGTGGCCGCGACCGCCGACGCCGTTGAGGCCGGGCTGATTGTACTCGATTACATCCAGCGCGTTCCGCCGCCCGGCGACCACAAAGACAAGCGCGGCAGCGTCAATGCGACGATGGACTACCTCCGCCAGTTTGCCGACGCCGGGATTGCGGTTGTTGCTGTGGCCGCCGTTGGCCGCACGAAGGACAGCCAGGGGCGCGCATCCTACGATGCCGATGGCCTGGGACTCGCCAGTTTTCGGGAGAGCAGCGAGCTGGAGTTTGGCGCCGACGATGCCTTCCTGCTCGGTTCGCGCAGCAAGAGCGACCCTTCGCTTCTTACCCTTCGGCATCTCAAGTCACGGCACGGCGAGCCCCTCGACATTCCCCTTCGGTTTGTGGGTGAGTACCAGCGTTTCGAGCCCCTCGACGAGCCCCACGACGAGCCCGCCCACTCGACGGCCTCCAGGCGACCCAAGGGCCCTTCTTCTGCCGAGATGGCCGCCGAGCTGGCTCGGCTGTGGCAGAACGCTGGCGTTCAATGGAGATGACATCAATGAACACAGCAGACCGCAGGACGAAGGGGGAAGCCAGGGAGGCACGGCCGACCGCACAGCGCGGCACCGTGGCATCTCGCTTCCGCCAGATGAACACGTTCGTTGATTGCGTCCTGCGCCATTTGACGAGAGCGGAGATTTGCTGCTGGCTCATCCTCTGGCGTGATACTCGGGACGGGCTCGCCGCGACGGCACAGAGCGACCTGGCCCAGCGCGCCGGACTGAATCCGCGCAACGTTCGGCGCGCTATCGAAGGACTGAAGGCGAAGGGGATTCTCGTTGTCGCTCATCAGGGAGGTTACAGACAGGGAATGTCCACCTATCGGGTATCTCCCCTTCCCCCGGAGTTGACGCCAGAGGCAGAGCCGGGGAGGACTCCAGAGTGAGCGGACCGCGCCTTTCTCAGAGGGCATACGTGCCCTCCTACCAGAGGACATTTTGAGCACTTTCCAGAGGGTATACGCGTCCTATTTCCCACTCCCCCCGTAGGGGGGAGAGCAGACACAGACCTGCGCTCTCCCCCTCTGACGAGGGGCGCAGGTCTGTGAGAAAAAGAAGACAAATCGCCGCGCCCCCGGGCCGTCGGGCCGACTGGCCTTCTGGCCCTCTGGCCGATTGTCCGGCCGACCATTTGACCCGGCGCCGACCTGGCCTTCTGCCCCTCGCCCCTCGACCATGCGACTGATGACCTATCCAGAGGTGTTTCTATGTTCATGCCTTTCGGGATGTATCGAGGCGAGCCCCTCGACCGGATTCCTACCAGTTATCTGCTCTGGCTCCTCGACGAGGCCGACCTCCGCTCCGAGCGCTTGCGTTCAGCCGTCGAGGCAGAGTTGCAGGCGCGCTCTGCCCGCCAGCGCCAGCGCCACCGGCAGGGAGGCGACGAGGGGCGCCAGCACAGCGCGCCTCCAGGCCCGACGGCGGAGCAGTTGCGGGTCCTGGTGTCGCGCTGGTATC
>JAKORR010000548.1 GCA_029777735.1 Armatimonadota bacterium
GAGCCCTCGCTGGCGAGAGCCCCGATCGTAGGCCTGCCACCGCTCGGCCTGGGTTAGCATTCGCCCACACAGCACGACAACTTCGAGCCCTAGCTCTCTGGCACAAGCGTTGGTCCGTTGCACCTGCCGAGGACTACAGGTCAGCACACTTGCGAGAGTGTCGGGTCTAACGACGCACCGGCGGCCATTGCTCCACGCCCATCCGGACTTTGCCCGAGCCCAGCGGCGGAGCATTTCTGGAGAGACGTGATGCCGGGCAAGTACGTCACGGTGCTGGGCGATGGCAATAGCGACGGTGATCGTCGCCCAATGCCTCCGGTCCCGCCACACGGGGATCCGCGCGTATGCGCCTGGTGGTGGATCAACCCTGACGCCCACATGGCCATAAGCGCGTCCTCGCCCCTCTGGCAGGCGACGGGGCAGCAGGTCCGGCCTTTCCAGGGCGAGGTTCAGCAGCATCTCTGCTATCCGTGGGTCAGCAGCACGGTGGCGGTGAAGGGGATGGGGTTTTCCTCCCCGACGCCATCCGGGGAAGCGCAGCCTCGGCAGCGGATAGTCCGACTGGGTGGATGCGATCTCGTGCATCGACGATCGGCACGCCGCAGCCAGATGGTTGCCGCGCGCATCTCGCCCAACTACAGTGGGCAGCACAAAGCCTCCCTTTCGCTGAGGGGAACTGTTGAGTAAGCCCATGGTCCGGGCTACCGAGCTAAAGAAGACCTCCTGCGCCAACAGGGGGTTTTCTGCTTCTCAGGGCTCTTCGCCCTGACTACTCTCAGCCAGTCATAGGCAATGCCTCCTGGCTCTGAGCGGCCTTGAAACGCTGGTCCGGCAAGACTTCACCGAAGATGCGGCGCTCGAGGTAGGCCTGGCGCGTGAGGCCTTCCTGAGCGGCTCGTGCAGTTAGAGCCGCCATCTGAGCGCGAGTGGCACGCAGAGCGATCTTCTTCTTGCCTCCGCGAACGGCGGGAGGAAACTCGCCGCGGATCTGCTCCACCTCCTTGGGTGTGAGCGAGAGAGGGGCCTCGGGGTACAGCTTCACATCTACGTAGGCTTGTCGCGTTAGCCCGTGCTCGGCCGCACGCCTATTGAGCCAGTTGTGATGCGCCTGCGGGACGCCGAACGGGAGCCTGACCAGGACATGCTGATCCGATGCACCGTGGTCGACGCGTCCAGCCATAGTGGTATCAAACCATGAATGAGAGGGCACCAGGTACCGCGACGCGCCTGCGCACGCGTCCCGCAATCGCGAAGCCCC
>JAKORR010000549.1 GCA_029777735.1 Armatimonadota bacterium
ATGTCGAACGAGCAGCAATGGGCAGTCGCCGTGGCGGTGCTGGAGGCTGCGGATGCGCCTCATTGACCGGTACCTCCTCCGCCAGATCCCTCTGCCCTTCGTCGTCGGTCTCGGGGTCTTCGTGTGTATTATGCTGGCCGAGGTGGCCTGGCGCATATCGGGTGCTCTCGTAGGCTCTGGCATCTCCGCGCGGACCCTCGCCAAGTTCTTTGCCTACTCTACCCCGCGAGCCGCTGTATGGTCAGCGCCCGTAGGTATCCTCGTCGCGGTAAGCATGGCCATGACGAACCTGGAGCGGCGCGGCGAGGTCACCGCCATGCGCGCTGGCGGTGTTTCTCTGGCGCGCATCCAACTGTCGTGGATCGTCGTCGGATTTCTTGTCGCAGGTGTGGCTATGTGGTCTAATCAGACAATCGTACCAAAGACAACCCAACGATCCTATGAGCTCTTCACTCAGATGACCTATCAGGCACCGGTGGTCAAGGAAGCCTGGGACCAGCTCTTCCGTAGCCCAAGCGGGGATCTGTACTATGTGCGGCGCATGAACGCCGCACAGTCGAAGCTAGAAGGCGTGTGCATCTGGCGGTTGGACCGCAAGGGGGTGGTGCGCCAGATCACTGTGGCCAAGACGGCACGTGTCGAAGGCAAGCAGTGGGTCCTGCACCAAGGGTACGTGCGCGACTTCAATGCCACCGGGCGTCCAACGGGAGGTCCGAGGGTCTTCACGCGGCTGTCCATCGACATGTGGGCCGCGATTCAGGAGTACTACTCCGACCGACGCACGCCCTACGAGATGAGCATCAGCGAGCTGAGCCAGCTCGCCCGGATGCTGGAGGCGGGTGGCCGGGACGCTCATCAATTGCTCGTGCACCTGCAGTTCAAGTACTCGATACCATGCGCGGCGGCAGTCTTCGCGTTGGTGGCCGGACCGCTGGCTCACCGCTACGCGCGACTGGGCACCTTTGCCGGGCTGACCATAGCGATTGCAGTGCTCTTCCTGTACAACGGCCTGCGGTCGTGGACCCTGGCGCTGGGATTAGCGGGAACGTTGTCGCCTGTGGTGGCTGGCTGGGCACCCAACGTAGCCTTCGCGGCCGTAGGGTTGGTTCTCCTGGCACGCCAGCGTTGAGCGTGATGCCCAGTCGCCCCCAAGCGAGGCGCCCTTCGCCGCGCTCCGGCTGTGCACTGTAGCCGCCAAGCAGTTCAAACGGGTGGAGAACGCGACGGCGGTTACCTAGAAGCTGCGGCTGCTTGCGGAGCTGTTATTGCGTACCTCAGACAAACGCCACCTTGGAGCCATATTTCCCGGGAACTCGGTAGGGGTTCATCGCCCCTTGCGCCACGATCCGCCGCAAGCGGGCACTCTCTGCCTCCAGTTCCCTCAGCCGCCGAACTTCTCCCGCCACTGGTAGAGGGTAGCCTCCGCTACACTGTACTGGCGGGCCGTCTCCGCCACCGACCTGCCACTGTCGATTTACCCCCCCCACACACTGCGCACAATCTGCTCCTCACTGTACCGTCCGCAGTAGTCCCGACTGCCTCTATATCAGTTTTTGGCATCGAAGTACGATACCGATCAGACCCTGCCGCCAAAGCACGCGGTTGGCTGGACGGGGCCCGTCGAGCGCCCCGTGGGTGCTGAGGGCTGCAAATCACACCTCGGGAGCTCTCAGACATCTCTGGCCCTAGGCCCAACTGAGGACAGTCCACTTCGACAAGATCGAGGTCTTCTGCCGAACTGCGAGCCGCGCTACAGTGCCCATGGGTATCCCCTTCGGCCAGCTGATGAGGTATTAGCTCTTCACCTTGACCTGGACTAGGAGCGCCTGCTAGCTATCCAGCTGCGCTTCGGTCTGTGATTAGCTCTCCGTCCCGCTGTCGGCACGTCTTCCCTGTGCTTCGGCTCGCGGCTTGAAACCCAGGATAATGCCCCTTAGTAGTCCCGCTTCTGCATCGCAAAGCGGCACGTCGCGGTCTCCCTCGCCCAGGCCCAACGCGATTCCACAGGCGCAGACCTCGCCTTGGCCGAGCCAACCCTGGACCACAATCGGTCTGCCGGATAGATCCTCTACCACCACATGGCCGTTGGGTCCAGAGGCCACAAGAATCCGGTCGTAGAAACTATGGCTGTAGGTCTCGCCCATCTTGAGGCCCGACAAGGCCAACTCGGTTGCCAAGCGCCAAGTC
>JAKORR010000550.1 GCA_029777735.1 Armatimonadota bacterium
AAGGGGCACGAGACAGTCGCGCCAAAAGACCTGCATCGCCGCCTCAGGGTGTACGGTCGCGACGACGCCCAAGTGAGGCATCATAAAGATGCTGTCCACGGCCAGACGCGTAATGCCCTCGGGCTGGAAGGCGTCGATGAGCATCATGGCTGCCTGGACGCGGCGCGGTGCGTGACTCAGCACACCGCCCGAGCCGAGGAGCAGGTCCACTTCCATCATGTCGATGATTGTCTCGCCTGTGACCCGTTGGGTGAAGGCGTCGGCGATGTCGCGCTGGACCTGCACCCCCTTGAGCCCCGTGGCCAACATCTTGTGCTGCTCGAAAGCCAGCCGCAGCGCCTCTCGGGCCGCAGCCTGCTCGGCCATAAGGTCGTCGAGGGTCTGCGGCACTGTGGTCGGACGGATCATCTTATTGCGCAGTCGGTTGCTAAGCCCGCGAGGATTGACCTCATGGGGCAGCCACCGCACCAGATCCTCTAGGCCGGCCTCTGCGAGCACCTGAGAGATGGAGTAGCTCATGCCCAGGTTCGCCGACACAGTGCGGTTGAACACGCCGTGCATCACAGAGAAAACGTCAGTGGTGGCCCCGCCAATGTCCACGCCGATGAGGTTAAGGTTCTCGTACTGGGCTACGGTGATCATCATGTTCCCAACCGCGGCGGGTGTAGGCATGATTTCGGCGTCGGTCATGGGTAGCAGCTTGTTGTAGCCTGGGGCCTGGGCCATGACGTGTTCGAGAAAGATCTCCTGGATAGCCTCACGCGTTGGGCCCAGGTTCTCGGTCTCCATGGTGGGACGCAGGTTGTCGACCACCGTTACCTCGAAACTGTCTCCTAGGGCTTCGCGCACCTCGTCACGCGCTTGCGTGTTGCCAGCATAGATGACCGGCAGGCGGAAGCGCACGCCCAAGCGCGCCTGAGGCTTCGCTGCCGCGACCGTCTCGGCCATCATCACTACCCGACGCTTCTCGCCACCGTCTATACCACCTGAGATTAGCACCATGTCAGGCCGCTTACTGCGCATGAGATCAATGCGCTCGTGGGTTTGAAGGCCGTCGTCCAAGGCGATGACGTCTGTGACGATAGCGCCCGCGCCCAGGGCGGCCCGCTGCGCGCTCTCGCCGGTCATGCGGCGCACGAGACCCACTACAACTACTTGAAGGCCGCCGCCGGCGGAGCTGGTGGAGAAGTAGCCGTCCACACCCGATCCGGCCCGGTCCGGCTTCAACAGATGTCCCTTATCGTCCAGCAGCTTGCGTCCGCTGAGCTCCTCGACCTCGCGAAAGGCATTGCGCACACCGACGGTAACGTCCTCAAAGGGCGCCTCGACGGTGGTAGGGGCCTCGCCGCGCACGACCAGGTGATACTCATCAGCCTGACGCTCAATCAAGATAGCCTTGGTCGTCGTCGAGCCGCAGTCCGTGGCGAGAATCACATCAAGCTTCCGGGCGTTCATCTTGTTGGTCGGCTTCGTGTGCTCCTGAATCCGGTTTCTCGTCACCCTTGTGTGCCGAGTCTGGACGCCGGCTCTCCTCCTCTAACTGCTCGAGCCTGTCTACAAGCCAAGCCAGGTTGGCGCGATCGTGCAGGGCCTCGGTCACCAGACGATACCTTTGGGGGTCCAGGAACAGCCGAGCAAAGGGCGCCAGGAAGACCAGAAACTCAGCAGTGACGAAGCTGATCGGACGCATGGACTCCAGGACGAAGATAGCCGGCGCGCAGAGACCGCGGGCGGCCAGTTGGCCGGCCAGATCTTCCAGCGCGGCTCGCTGGGCGACCAAGTCATCCATGGGGGCTTCGCCCGGCTCAACCACTTCCTGTGATCCATCCAAGGGGTTGATAGGAACCTGCATGCCCCCAATCTTAAACGCTGGACACTTCTGTTGCCAAGCCTCGCGCCGCACCCAGCATGCGGCCAAGCCCGGATCTGTCCCCCGGAGGCACAGAGCGCGTGGCAACGTACAGCGGCCTCGGCCAGGCACTGCACCAGAAGGCAAGGGCGTAGATGTCTCGCCTCGTCAATGGCGAGCCACTATACCCAGAAGAGCGTCTAGAACGAAGCGCTGGCAGAAGACAAGTTGTCCTGGGGAGCCTGAGAAGCCGCAGGTTCCTCCGGACGAAGACCTCTGCCAGGGATGAGAGGACTTGGACCTTCCTCGAGAGTGCCGCTGCGGCCGAAACCTCTGCCCTGGAGCTCCCTGATGGCAAGCTGGTCGTGACCGAACTACCCTTTGGCGTGGTCGCTGGCGCTGAGTCCGGCGCGGCGTGGTTCATACACACGCTGGCGTGGGCGGCGCAGGCGGCTGTAATCCTTGGGGGCCACGCGGCGCTGAGCCACCTTCTCCCATAGGCCTGGGGCCTTTTCAGCACGCTGGAGAATCAACGTCCAGACGCAGTCCTGCTCGGCGTCGACCTCGCACTTACCGTTGTCAGTGCCGCCGCAGGGGCCATGGACCTGGCCCTTAGGGCAGCGCGTGATCGGACAGATACCACCGTATTCGTCAATCACGCACTCGGTGCACGCCGAGCACCACTCGTAGTGTTGGCCAGCACGGGGCGTAACACCGATGAAGAGCGTATTACAGCCCGGGATAACAGGCTGATCCACCACTGAAGCAAGGGCCTGGGCGCCAGAGCCACAGGCTAACACCAGGAAGGCGTCGGTTTTCGCCACTGCGTCATGGTGCCGCCGCAGCTCGCGCTTGGTCAGAAGAGTCTCGCAGGTCGAGTCGGGGATCGCGGAGCCAACAATCTCCTTGCCGGCCTCCTCGAGGTGCTTGCGCATTTCCTCGATTTCTACCTCGCCGCCGGTCTGGCAGACCGTGGCGCAGTTGCCGCACCCGACGATAAAGATGCGCCTCAGCCCCTCGAGTCGCGCCAGAAGGTCCTCAAGTTGCTTTTGCTCGGTGATGGTCACTCGTCGGAATCCTCCTCATCGACCTGAGCGCTTTTCTCGCCCGGCCCGTGGGGATCAACGTTCCGCAGCCGGCGGGCCTTTTCCTGTAGCTCTGGCGGGGCTTGCTTCTCCGGATGGCGGCGGAAGTAGTCTTCCAAGGCCGCCACCAGACCCTGCTCAGCGAGTAACGAACAGTGCATCTTGACAGGCGGCAGCCCTCCGAGCTTCTCCACCACTGTCTTGTTGCTTACCTCCAGCGCCTCACGCACGGTCTTGCCCTTTACAAGCTCCGTGATGATGGAGCTAGTGGCGATAGCCGCCCCACAGCCGAAGGTCTGGAAACGTACGTCCACGATGCGCTCCGTCTCGGGATCGACCTTGATGGTCAGACGCATCATGTCGCCACAGACGGGATTGCCCACATCGCCCACACCGTCAGCGTCCTCGATCTCACCCATATTCCGCGGATTGCGGAAATGCTCCAACACCTCATCGGAATACAACATGACAACCACTTCCGTAACCAGATTACGTACTGCTATCAGCTTACACCACCCGCGGGCGCGCCAGCAACCTACTCGATGGCCGGGGCGCTTGGTGCTCTCATGGGAATCCTTCGGCGCCTCCGCAGCTGGCCTTCACTTCCTCTCGTTCTCAACAGCCACAGAGCCCTGTGGCAACCCTGTGGCGTCAAACCTGTCAGACACTTTGTTGCCTGCAAAGGCGTTGGGCGTGCCGCCGAAGGCCACGTCCCGCTCCCTGGTGGAAATGAACTCATTGGCCGCTACGTAATTGTACTCGGATCCCTTGCCACAGTGGATACCGGTTGTGCATTGGTCAAAGACGTTCCAGGCAACCAGGTTGTCCGAGTTTACTACAGGCGACGGAAACCACTCCCATATGTTCACCCCGACGCGGCAGCGCACGACGCGATTGCCCGTGATGCTGCAGTCCCAAGTGTCGTTGCACTCAAGCCCTACCAGACAGTCCTCAAGGTGGTTACCCGTCGCCACGCAGTCGTGGCAGTAGTGGTCAAAGTCAATCACTTCCGCACCACAGCCCGTTATCCTACACCAACTCACCGTGGCGTAGGCGACGTTATACAGTGCGATGCCGCGATGATGGAAGCCCGTGATCTCGCAGTCCACGATGCGCAGGTGCTCGATGGGCTGCCCCGGCCCCCTGTTGTCGTAGGGGTAGTACCCTGTGGCTATTATGCCACAATGGGTACAGTGATCGTGGGGCCGGAAGGACTGCTCGCGGTTGCCGATGAGCCTGAGGCCGATTACCTCGGCGCTGTTCTGGGCTTCCAGCATGTTCCACGCTTGCAGGATGGGTGTACCGGCCGGCACGTCCACAGGGAGCTCACCAGAGAGCTTCATCACGCCCTCCTCGGTTGCCTCCAGACCGCGATAGAACACTGGACGGTTCTCGTGCGGGACGTGAATCTCAACCCCCTTGCCGGTCATGAAGCCGGAGGTAACGCCCTCAACACGGAGCAGCTTTTCTCCCTTCGCAGCGGGCTGGCTCGTGCGCACGAGAGGCACGGGTGGCAGCACGAGAGCCGCACCCTTCCCCACGAGGCGCACGCCCGAGCGTAGAAGAATACGCTGGCCCACCGTATAGGTGCCCTCCGTGACTAGGACCAGACCTCCGCCACGCTCTGCGACCCAGTCGATGGCCGCCTGGACCGGTTCGTGACTAGCGCCCGAGAAGGGCGTCCCGGGCTGCTGGGTCACTACGGCGCAGACGGCCTCTCCCGTCCGTGGCTTCTCACCCACGGCCCAGTAGCGACTCTCCAGGCGGTCCGGGTATACAGTGACTTCGCGGAAGCCTGCGTTCGACTTGTCGCTGTTGCCCCGGGTTAGGCTCAGCGCGGCTGTAGTCACATAGATAGTGTCGCCGGACTTTGTCTCCGTATTGGTGTGTGAGTGGCCCGCGAAGACCCCAAGGACCTTGCGTCCCTTTAGCAGCGCCTGGATCGCCTCTGGGTTCACCACGTCGCACAGCAGATTCTCCCTGGGCTTGTAGGGATCAGCGCTGTAGAAGAGATGGTGGCAGAAGATGATCAGCGGCTTCTCGGCCGGCAGGGCCGACAGCGTGTCCTCTAGCCATTTCAACACCTCCTCTCTGAAGCCACCCCCGAAGGTCACGTCGGTGTCCATGGTGCTGTCCAGGATAATGCACGTCACGGGCCCCACGTCGAAGCTGCGGTTCCTTGGGCCCAGGACCTGCTCGAAGTCCTGCCCCCCGTTGCCCATGTCATGGTTACCCACCACAGGATACCAGGGCATCCGCAGGCGGCTCGCGGTCTGCTTGAATAGCGCCAATTGTGCCGGCGTGCTGTCGTTCGCCAAATCGCCCGTAAAGACCACGAAGTCCGGCCGTGGCCGAGCGGCGTTGATTTGGTCCACCGCCCGTTCGAGTAGGTACACGGAAGCTTCGTCCGTGATGTGCGTGTCGGAGACTTGCACGAATCGGAAAAGAACCCGCTGCGCATCAGCCGGTGGAGACTGGGGGGCCTGCTCCACTAGCCCCTCCCGGTTCACCAACAACCCCACCACTAGCTGCGGCCGGTCCGTCCGCCCCCCAGCGAATACCCCCACCCCGCCT
>JAKORR010000007.1 GCA_029777735.1 Armatimonadota bacterium
CCCGGTCTGCGTCGTCTCAGGAGAGGGTGCGGGCGGGTGGCTATGGTCGCTGGCCGAGGAGGTCTCAGGTGGTCTGGCCTTCGTGGTATGCGGGTCCACCGTGGCGCGGCAGGACTGGTTCCAGCGGCTAGTAGAAGACGCCCAGCGGCCGGTGACAATCTTCGACAGTGTGGAACCGGATCCGTCTGACGAGACGGTGACCCGGGGCGGGGCTGTGGCTGCTGAAGCCGGGGCGGGCGTGGTCGTGGGCATCGGCGGGGGTAGCAGCATGGACGCGGCTAAGGCCATCGCCGCGGAGGCAGCCGCACCTGGCTGGGTTTTGGCCCAGGACCGACCTGGCGAGCCGACCGAGGTGACGACGCCGCCGCTGCCTGTGATTCTTATGCCCACCACGGCGGGAACGGCGTCGGAGGTCACACCCTTCTCCGTCATTACCTTCACAAAGACTCGGCGCAAGCTGGTGCTCAGTCATCCCGCGCTTCATGCGCGCTATGCCTTGCTGGACCCAGCACCACTGGTGTCGGCGCCGCGGCCGGCGCGAGTAGCAGCAGGACTGGACGCCCTGACGCACGCGGTTGAATCCTTCGCGAGCAAGCTGGCCACACCCCAGACGAGAGCACGTACGTACAGTGCCATCGAGGAGATTCGGGCGCACCTGCTGGCGGCCTGTGGTGACACACCCTCTCTTTACGCCCTAGGCAGGCTGCAGTGGGCCGCCATGGTGGCGGGCCTGGCCTTTAGCCACACGCGGCTGGGGATCGTGCATGCCATGGCGCTGCCGCTGTCGGCGCTGTTTGGGGTGCCTCACGGCATGGCCAATGCCATCCTGCTGCCTTATGGCGTGCGGTACAACGCATCTTATGCGTTGGAGGTATACGCGGACGTGGCCCGGGCACTGGGCGAGACCAACGAGGGTGAGGAGCCAGCCCTACGCGCGGCGGAAGCCGTGCGCCGACTGGCGGAGGCCGTGGGCGCGCCGCGCAGTATGGCAGAGGTGGGCGTGAAGGAAGAGGCGATTCCAGACATGGCTGCGGAAGCCATCAAGAGCACACATATCAGAGTCAACCCACGTCCGCTGGAGCTAGAAGACCTGATTGAGGTCTACCGGCAGGCGCTGCAAGGGGAATGGTAAGCCCAAGGTGCCCTTGGAGCGATAGCTGTGGCGAAGGAGAAGAAGAGGCTGCCCCAAGTCCTAGCTGTGATCGCCACGTCCGTCATGGCAGCGCGGGATATCGTCGTGTCGCTGTTGCAGCAAATCCTGGGCGACGCGGCAAGCGACGAATATGCCGTGACCAGTGTCGACGCGTCTGAGACCGGGCCCGAGGAGCTGAGGCCACACCTGACGGGCCGGTCGTTGCTGGCGGAGGACCGCGTAGTGGTGGTGAGCAGTGCGGAGGCTTGGACGGCTGCCCAGCAGCGCGAGATTCTACCGATGCTTCGCGCTCTGCCGCCGGGCCTGTCGGTGATCCTGACAGTGGTAGGGGAACAGGCGGAGCGGTCACAGCCTTTCCAGGCAGACCTGACAACCTTCCTGAAGAGCCACGGGCACATCGAGAGACACCGCAAGCTGGCGGCTCGTGACGCCCAGCCGTGGGTGGGGAGCGCTGCTCAGCGGCTCGGCGTCCAAATGGACGATGCGGCCGCGGCTGAGCTGGTGGACCGCGTCGGGCCCGACGAAGACCGCCTTGCCTCGGAGATGGAAAAACTGGCCACTTATGCCGGAGATTCCGGCAGGATCACATTAGAAGCGGTGCGAGAGTTGGTGCCGCGGTCGCTGGAGGCTAGTGTGTTTGTCCTGATCGATGCCTTGAGCTCCGGCGATGTGCGCAAAGCCTATCAACTGCTGGCGGAGTTTCTGCCGCCGTCGGGCCAGGACGAAGCTGTGGCGCATCTTCTGTACATGCTGGCTCGGCACTTCCGCCTGCTCTGGCAGACCCTCGCGCTGCAGCGGGCAGGTTACAGGCTGGAGGGGTTGGAGGAAGTGCCGGAGGAACTGGTGGGTAAGCTGCCGGCGGAGCCAAATGTGGTGGCGTCAGTGGGAGGGCGAAACTGGATGGCGCGCAAGCTGTCGCAACAGGCCCAGCGACACACGGAGGCCACCGTGATCCGTTCGCTGCGCGAGATCTATGTAGCGGACTTGACGCTGAAAGGTATCCTGGAGCGCCGGCTTCCCTCCGACGCTGTGGCTGAGCTTCTCGTCAGTCAACTGGGTACTCTGCGAGCTCGGGGTGGTGGACGCGAGTGAGCTGGCGCGAGTTGGTCGCCGCGCTCTGGGCCACGACCGTCGTAGTGGCCTATCTCTACTCTCTAGCCGCAGGCCTGGAGGGATGAAGCGTGCAGCAACCGTCGCTGCCCCCGAGACGGCGTTGCAGCTCTCCGCAGGCGACGGTGTGTTGTCGGGTCATGCTTGGCAGCCGGCGGCCGTGGTGACCACTGCGTTGCGCGGGCGAGGACGCTCGTATACGCTTATCACACGGTGTGCTTCCTCCCTTTGCCCTGGTCTAGGACGGACCGGCCATGAGTATGGATGATGTCTACGACGTCACCCGACTACCGGTGGCGCCACGCTCTCTGCATGAGCTGGGACGGCTGCGGGCTCTTCTCGCGGAGGGCGAACGCACGTTGCCCTTCAGCGCGGGTGAGCAGGGGCTAAACCTGCTCACTCATTGGATGGGCAGTGGAACGGAGCACGGAGAAGCGCTCCTGGCTCTGGCCGCTGAGCTAGGCGCAGAGGAGCAGCGAGGCTTCCTCGCCGTGATTGAGGGACTGCCGGGGTCGGGCAAGACTCACCTGCTGCTGGCACTGGCGGCCGTGGCCGGATTCCCTGCGTCGCGAGCGGCTCTCGCCGACCTGTGGGGCTTGGGGAGCGCGGGTGCCTCGGTCCTGACTTCTCTGCCACGTTTCCTCGTCATCCCTGTCCCGCTGGCCGACCACGCTGGCGCGAGCGAGTCTCTCGACGAGATTCTCTTTGAAGGGGCGGAGCACGAGGCGGCGCGGCCTCCCTTCAGCGTGGATGCACCTCTCTCGACAGTATCCTACACGCTGAAGGTTGTACAGCAGCATCTCCTGCCGCTGCAATACGAGGAGTTGGACGCCGAGGCGCGGGCACGCGGCTTCGCCGACTGGATGGGACTGGTGCAGTCCAGCCCCCGGCTGGCGGCTGCGCTAGCCCGGTCCGCAGCGGCAGAGTTAGGTGTGGCAGGTCCTTTGGTGCCTTCGCGCAGTGAGCGGCTTGCGGGGCTTCTGCAATTGCTGCCCGCCGACACCGGCGTGTTGTGGCTGCTTGATGACCTGCACGACTTTCTCGCAGCAGCCGGTCCCAAAGGAGCTCGCGAGGATATCGCTTTCCTGGAGTTCCTGGCGCAGCGGGCTAAGGTGTCGCCAGTCTACGCCATTGCTACAGGCAGTAGAGCCAGCCGCGGCCTAGCCGAGGAGTTGTGCGAAGAATTGCTACGTCTTGCCGACAAGACCCATACGCTCGCGCCTGAGCACCTGCGTCCTCTGCTGAGCCTGGGATGGATCGCATCGGACGAGGAACGAGAAAGGGTTCTGGGAGAAGCCATGGAGCGTTTCCAGAAGGCCTGGCCGTCCGCGGCGCCCTCGACGGAGGTAGTTCGAAATTCATATCCGTTGCACCCATTGGCCTTGCGAACGCTGGAACAGGCGGGAGCACGATCAGTGCGCCTGTCCAACTTCGCACTAAGGTGCCTGCGCAACCACCCGCAGGTCGTGAAAGGCCGACCGCCGTGGCGGCTCATCGGCTTGGCCGAGGTCGCTGCCTGCTTGATCGAGGCCGTGCGGGCCGGAGCACCTGCGGAGCAGATACAGGAAGTCGTGGACAGCTACTCGCAGCGAGCTGGGGACTTGTGGCCGCAAGACCCCGGCCTGGTGTTGCAGGTAGTGTCGTGTCTGCTGGCAGGACAACTGGCGGCAGAGGTGTTGACTCCCCAGGATATCTCGGAGGCTCTGGGCATTGACTCTCGTGGTCGTCCACGGCTGAGCCCGTGCGATGCCGAGAAACTGCTAGCGGCTATGGCCCACGCGACGCCCTACCTACGTAAGGTGCAGGTCAACGGAGCCGCGGCCTACCTGGTAGTGTGGCGGCTGCCAGCCGATGAACAAGCTCGGCGTGAGTTCGAGCGAGTGCGGGCGGGCATAGCGCCTACAGATCGACGGCTGGAAGAAGTGGCGACGAGGCTGCTGGGCTCGGACCGATCGCTATTTGCCGATTTCGCCGGGGGAGGTGTGGCAGAGATAACCTGGTGCAACGCGCCACGGTTCGTCTGGGTGGAGATTGTCGACCCACGGCTGGTGGGCGAGGAGCACCTCATCGATCTCTGCAACCGCATCACGTCGCCCGACAGCCCAGAGTCGGCGGCGCTGTTGCTGGGTGTGCCCTTCCACCAGCGGCAGCAGATGGAGGC
>JAKORR010000551.1 GCA_029777735.1 Armatimonadota bacterium
ATTTATCATCGTAGTCCTGCGCGTACATCAGCAAGGCCAGGCCAAGCTGCTTCATGTTCGATAGGACAGCTCGCCTGTCGGGCCTTCTCCCGCGCCCTGGCAAACACTGGAAAAAGAATGGCCGCCAGGATCGCGATGATCGCGATCACTACCAGCAACTCGATCAGCGTGAAACCCTTACGCATCACGCTTTCCTCCTTACGTCATGTCTTTGATTGGGAAAGGACCCCTGCAGCCCGCTCGGACTCACCTTTGTGACTAGCGAAACGGCCGCACACAGTAATCTCAGCGCATGTCACAAACCATCTTCGAGGGCTGCTGCTTGTGCCCTTCCAGACGCTGCAGCGTCACGATTGTTTCTTTCGCCATAACTTGCGAGATTCCTGCTCTTGTGATGGCGTGCTTTTTCTCTTTGCGACGAAAGCCCTTGGTCCGGAGGAAGTTAGATCGGGACAGCGAACCCCACGCCATCAGGCTGGAGCCACAATCTTTCCGAGGTGATGTGAGTGTACCTCAATCGCCCTTACACTTGGCTTAGGCGCGGGTGGGCGCAGGTGGTACTGTCCATTATGAGTTTCGCGGCCTTCTGCGCCGTGGCAATGGCGGCCGATCGGGCGGAGCTTGCAGCCAGGGCGGACTTCTACGTGGCGCCCAACGGCAACGACACCTGGTCCGGGACGCTCGCCACGCCCAATCGCCAGCGCAGCGACGGCCCCTTCGCGACACCTGCGCGCGCCCGCGACGCGGTTCGCGACGCTCGCGCCAAGGACGCCGCGTCGCGGCCCTACACAGTGCTGCTGCGCGGCGGTGTGTATTACCTAAGCGAGCCACTGGCCTTTGGGCCGGAGGACGCAGGCCAAGAGAAGGCGCCGGTGACCTTCGCGGCCTACCCGGGCGAAAAGCCAGTGCTGAGCGCCGGGCGGCAGATCACAGGATGGCGGAAGGGACAGGATGGCCTCTGGACCGCCGAGATCCCGGCCGTGAAGGACGGCCGGTGGTACTTCAATCAGCTTTTCGTAAACGGTCAGCGTCGCACCAGGGCGCGGACGCCCAACGAGGGCTTCCTCCGGGCCGCGGGCCCTGTGCCAGAGATCGACGACCCGCACAAACACCGGGGCGACATCAAGGCCTGTCTGGGCTTCAGCTTCAAGCCAGGTGACATCAAGCGCTGGGACGACCTCGAGGACGTCAACATTGTCCTGTACTACGACTGGAGCACGTCGCGGCACTGGATCAAGGAGCTGGACGAAGAGAGGGATGTCGTGCGCTTCACCAACCGGACCGGGTGGCCTGTGTGTTGGTGGGAGCGTGACCAGCGTTATCACCTGGAAAACTACCGCGAGGCCCTGGATCAACCGGGAGAGTGGTACCTGAACCGCGAGACCGGGACGCTGTACTACTGGCCCGTGAAGGGCGAGGACCCGGCACGGGCGACGATTGTAGCCCCAGCCTTCGAGCACGTCGTGACTATCGACGGCACACCAGAGCAGGAACGCTATGTGGACTACCTGAACCTGCGTGGCCTCAGCTTCCAGCATGCCGACTGGAGCTTCGGGCGTGAGGAACAGCTTGAGGCGCAGGCCGCCGTATTTTGCACCGGCGCGGTCCTGGCGCGCGGCGCCCGCAACTGCAACATCGAGCGCTGCGAGATCGCCCACGTGGGCGGCTATGCGCTCTGGTTCGAACAGGGCTGCAAGTCCAACCGTATCTTCCATTGTGAAGTGCGCGACACGGGGGCGGGCGGGATCCGCGTGGGCGAGACCGCCTACCGCGACCAACCCAGTCTGATCACCGAGAACAACGTGGTGGACAACTGCTATATCCACGACGCGGGCCACGTCTTCCCCGACGGCGTTGGGGTGTGGGTGGGCCATGCGTCCTACAACCGTGTGACCCACAACGAGATCTGCGACATCATCTACAGCGGCATCTCCGCGGGCTGGTCGTGGGGCTACGGCAATAGCGGCTGCCACCACAACGTCATCGAGTGGAACCACATTCACCACTTGGGCTTCGGCGTGCTGAGCGAGTTGAGCAGCATCTATACTCTAGGTGTCTCGCCGGGCACACGTATCCGGTACAACCTGTGCTACGATGCCGTGGACTACCGCTTCGGCACATGGGTCATGGGCCTGGACGAGGGTACGTCGTATGTGCTCGTCGAGAACAACATTGGCTACAACCACCGCCACGGTATCGGGCTGCACTACGGGCGCGAGAACGAGATACGCAACAACATCATCGCCCTTTGCCAGAAGGACCAGGTGGGAGTGGGGCGAGTCGAAGAACACCTCTCCCTGGTATTCCATCATAACATCCTGCTGGGCATGGACCAGCCTTTGATCAGCGGAGCTTTCGGCAAGGCGAAGGTGGAGTCGGACTACAACGTCTACTGGGACGGTATACTGCAAGACGAAACAGACTTCGATGGTCTGACCTTTGAGGAGTGGCAGGCAAAGGGACGCGACAAGCACTCGGTTCTCGCTGACCCGCTGTTCGTGGATCCGGCAAAGGGTGACTTTACTCTAAAGCCTAACTCGCCAGCGCTGAAGCTCGGGTTCAAGCCCTTCGACCTGCGGAGGGCAGGTCTGTACGGTGAGCCCGAGTGGGTGCAGGCGCCACGCAAGATCAAGCGCATGCCGTTGAGCTTTGAACTGTCGCCCGGAGAGGCGGAGGGTGTAGCGGACGACTTTGAGTCCACCGCGGTGGGACAGTTGCCTAACTTCGCTCAAGTGTCTGGCGAGGACAAGGGTGCGTCGATTCGCGTCAGTGACGAGACGGCAGCAGAGGGCAAGCACAGCCTGAAATTCACCGACGCGCCCGGCCTGGAGGCAAGCTGGCAGCCGCACATGTACTACAACCTGGCGATGCGGCGCGGCGAGGTGAAGGTGTCCTTCGACATCCGCTTGGAGAAGGGCGCAAAGGCAGTCGTCCAGTGGCGCGACTGGCCTGGAGGTAGCGACTTCCGCAACGGCCCGACGCTGCTGTTCGCCGATGGCCAGCTTCTCGTCGGCGACAAGCCAGTGACCAACGTTCCCCTGGGGCAGTGGGTCCACGTAGAGATGCTCTGCCCGGTTGGACGCGTCGCCGAGCGCACCTTCATTCTGACCGTGACGGCGCCAGGAGCCCAACCGGTGAAGGTCGAGGGCCTGCCGGCCGGGGACGCGAGGTTCCGTCACCTGACCTGGCTCGGCTTCATCAGCGAGGCCACTGACACAACAGTCTTCTATATCGACAACATAAAGGTGGAGAGGAAGCAGTAGCTGCCGCGGGTAAGGGATTTGCGTCAGGGGAAAGGCAGAATTGGTAACGGTGTGTCCCTGCTGCGGTTTCAGAGCGCGCCCCAACTCGCGCTAGCGGCTCAGCGGGTCTGATCCCGGCCCTTGGTGGTGGGAAGTGTTGGTGTCGGGCAAAGGCTGGTCGGGGAAGCGGTCGGTGTCAATTAATGATGCTACACCTCAAAAGGGGCGCCAGACCGTGCTCGCAGGCCTTTGCCACTAGCTCTGGGCTATTAGCGCCTGGGTTGAGATACAGCTCCCGGACACCCTTGCGCGCGATGTCCTCGATAAGTGTCAGACCCACGGCGGGTGGAACATAAAGCGTGGCGCGATCTACAGGCCCAGGGAGATCCAGGATCGAGGCGTAACAACGCAGGCTCTCGATGTCCTGCTCCCTGGGCGAAACAGGATAGACAGTCCAACCGGCCCGCAGATAGGCCTGCACGGCCCTGTTGCCGTACTTGGCGCGGTCGCGCGAAGCGCCGATGACGACCCACCGTAGGCATCTTATCATCTCACGGGTTGCGCTGCTCGGCCCGCGGCGATAACCTTGCGCCGACGACTATGTCCACGTCAAGCGTCTCGTCCTCGGCCGTGTTGCTCGAGACCCGGGAAGTGGCTAAGAGCTATCCTGGAGCTCGCGCGCTGGCAGGCGTCTCGATAGAGCTGAAAGCGGGCGAGATACGCGGACTGATTGGTCCCAACGGCGCAGGCAAGACGACGCTGGTGAGCATCATCGCCGGCATGGAACGGCCCGACGCGGGTGAAGTGACCCTGGCTGGACGTCGGGTGCAGCAGTTCAGCCCGCTGACGGCCGCAGCGCTGGGCGTCGCCGTTGTACCACAATATCCTGATTTATTCCCTAGTCTTTCTGTATTAGACAACCTCTTCGTCGGGAGTTGGCCCCGCCGGGTGGGTGTGCTGGACTGGGGCAAGATGTGGCGTCGGGCGGGCGAGGCGCTGGACCGTCTGGGCACAACGATTCCACTCAGCGCGCCGCTTGGTTCCCTGACTCTAGCAGACCAACAAATGGTACAGGTGGCTCGCGCGCTGCTTCATGACGCGAGGATCTTCATTTTCGACGAGCCCACTACGCCGCTGACTTCTTCTGAAGCTGACCGGCTCTTCGCCATCATCAGGGACCTGAGCGCAGCTGGCAAGGCCGTCATCTATATTACGCATCGTCTCCCCGAGCTGTTTGGGCTGGCGCACCGCATAACGCTGTTGCGTGACGGTAGCGTGGTGGCAACCGTGAATACGGACGAGACGCGAGAGGACGAGCTGGTGCGTCTGATGGCGGGCGACGCCCGGGCCGAGGCGGCCCGGCCTCGGCGTGACTGGGCCACCGGCGATGTGGTGCTTGGTGTCCGAAACTTGCGCGTGGAGGGACAGCGCGAGCCAGTGAGTTTCGACGTTCGTCGCGGCGAGGTCCTGGGCCTAACAGGCTTGGCGGGCAGCGGCGCCGAGCAGGTGGCGCGGGCCATGGCGGGAGCGTTGTCGTACGAGGGCGAGCTGGTCATCGACGGCAGGCCTCACAGGCCCAGGACGGTGCAGGCCGCGCAGGCTGCGGGTATTTACCTGCTGCCCTCGGACCGGCAGGGCGAAGGCCTCTTTCTGGGCTTGTCAGTGCGCGAGAACCTGACGGTCACTGCACTGCGCTGGCTTTGTGGCGGTGCAGGCTGGGTGGATACGATGCGCGAGCGTGCGGTGACGCGGGACTATGTGTCCAAGCTTGGCGTGAAGCTGACGAGTATCGAGCAGCCCGTGGAGACGCTGTCGGGCGGCAATCAACAGAAGGTGGTACTGGCGAGGTCACTGGCTGCCCAGCCGCGCGTCCTGGTGAGTCTCGATCCCACGCAGGGTGTGGACGTGGCCGCCCGAGCCGAGATACACAGGCTACTGCGGGAGTTGAGCGCCCAGGGCGTGGGAATCATAGTGGTGGCGGGAGAAGCCGCCGAGCTGCGCTGCCTGTGCGACCGCGTGCTCGTCATGCATCGGGGCTGTCTGGTGGCTGACCTGCCGGCGGAGGAGGCTGACGAGGAGGCTATCCTGCGCCATGCTGGAGGAGTGGGAGAAGAGGTCGCCCGGAGCTCTGCACCCGAGGCCCTGGCGCCTTCGCGGCGTCATGTCCCTTGGCCGCGGGAGTTGACCCTGGCCGTGTTTCTGCTGGCACTGTCGGCGGTGGTCGGGTTGCTGAACCCCAACTTCCTCTCGCCCGACAACCTGCGCGATGTGGCTAGCAACGCATCACACGTGCTAGTGGCGGCGCTATCCATGACCGCTGTCATCATCACGGGCAACATCGATATCTCGGTCGGCAGCGGATTGGGGCTGTGTGCCGCCGTGGGCGCGGGGCTCGCCGTGTCGGGCTGGCCACTGGGAGCGGTCCTGGTGGTGACCGTTGCCGTGGGCTGCCTCCTGGGGCTTGTAAACTCAGCAGCTGTGGTGGGCTTGCGGCTGCCGTCGATTATTGTGACTCTGGGAACCCTGAACGTCTTTCGCGGCGTGCTGTTGCATACCACGGGTGGGAAATGGATCACCGGCCTACCACCAAGCTTTCGCGTTGTGGCACTGGGCCGGGTGCTCGGTGTGCCTGTCGGCGTACTGATAGCGGCCGGGGCAGCACTAGCCTTGGCGCTGGTGCTCAGGTACACAGCTTGGGGTCGCTGCCTGTACCTCTGGGGCGACAACCCGCGCTCAGCAAGACGCCTGGGCGTCAAGGGGTCGATTGTCGTCACGAGCGTCCTAGTACTCATGGGCTGCTCCCTGGCGTTGGCGGCCGTGATGTTTGCGGCACGGTTCAGCGCCGTGCAGAGCAACGCCGGCCTGGGTTTCGAGATGCTTGTCATCACTTGCGCGGTCGTCGGAGGAGCGAATATCTTTGGCGGGCGTGGTACCGTGCTGGGAACCGTCCTTGGTGCACTGCTCGTCACCGTCATCGGCAACGCCCTCACGCTGCTGCAACTCTCGGCCTACTGGGATAAGGCCGTACAGGGTGCACTGGTGCTCGCGGCAGTGTCCGCAGACGTCCTTGGGCGCAGGAGGCGGAGCGCGTGAGCGGACTGCGTGCCCTTGCCAGCAATCGCGAGGCTGTGCTATTTGCGCTTCTTATCGGAGCTCTGGCCGTTGCTGCACTGGCTAGCCCCTCCTTCTTGCAGGTGAACAACCTGCTTGAGATCGGGCGACTGATCGCTGAGGCTGGGCTCATCGCCGTGGGCATGACCGCCGTCATCATCACCGCGGGCATTGACCTCTCCGTTGGCGCGACCCTCGCCCTGTGTGCCGTAATACTCGGGAAGAGCTGGCACGATGCGGGGATGAGTATTTGGACGGCCTCCGCAGTAGGAGTAGTCGCAGGCGGTTTGGCGGGTGGTTTCAATGGCCTGCTGGTGACCCGTCTAGGCCTGCCGCCGTTGATCGTGACCCTAGCGACTATGGCCCTGTACCGAGGCCTCGCTCTGGGCCTAAGCCATGCTGAGCCCGTGCACGGCTACCCCGACAGTTTCCTGCTACTGGGTCAGGGCTACTGGCAGCTGGGGCCAGTGGCGCTTCCTGTACAGTTTCCGCTGGTAGCGCTGGTTATCATCGTCAGCGGTCTGTACTTGAGCCGGTCGGTGTGGGGGCGCTGGTTATACGCGCTGGGACGAAACGAGGCGGCGGCCAGGATAGCCGGCGTGCCTGTAGACGCATTGAAGATGGCGGCCTACGTTGGGACGGGTCTTCTAACGGGCTTGGCGGCCGTTATCTACGTTGCGCGTGTATCCACGGCTAAGGCCGACGCGGGCACCATGATGGAGCTGGATGTCATCACAGCCTGCGTACTCGGGGGCGTGAGCATAGCGGGCGGCGAAGGATCCATCTGGGGCACGGCTTTGGGTCTGATGCTGCTCGCCGTTGTGCGCCGCGGTATGGATCTGAGGCAGGTGGGCAATGCTGAGCAAGCCATTGTAGTGGGTACTGTGTTGGTCCTGGCAGTGGCCGCGCACTCGGCCTGGTCACGCGCGACGCAGGCGGCGAGGCTGGGCAAGGCAGGAGCCAGAGCCGGGAGCGCCGAATAACATGCCGCTCCTGTGCTGGTGGTGGTGTAGGACGACCGCGAAGGGACGCCGACCGACCGCCCCCAGGCTAAGGAATGGGACGTCAGAACCGGGACGTGGCTTCGGCCCAGAAAACGCGCGGCTCATACAGAGCACTTCTGGAGGTCTGACAATGCGCTCCATGGTGAAGTGTGTTTTCACCTTGGTCCTACTTGCGGTTGCGACTGCCTTGCTTGGTGGCTGCCCCAGCAAGGGACCAGAACCGGGCGCGGCACCGGAAACCAGCGCGGCAGCTGGCACCGCGCAGCCCTCAGGCCCCAAGGTCGCCATGATCCCTAAGATCGAAGGCATCGACTACTTCAACGCATGCAAGAGAGGCGCTGAGGAAGCGGCCAAGGAGCTGGGACTTCAGCTTGTCTACAGTGGCCCGACGGAGAACAAGGTCGAGCGGCAGATTGAGATCATAGACGGCTTCATCGCGCAGGGCGTAGACGTGATCGCCGTGTCGCCCAACGACCCGGTGGCCATCGCCCCCGTCTTGAGGAAGGCCCGGAAGGCGGGCATCCACGTGATCACATGGGATGCCGACGCCCAGAAGGACGCGCGGGAGTTCTTCGTGGACCAATGCACGCCTGAGAGTGTCGGCTACGCGCTAGTGGACGAGATGGCGGCTCAGGTCGGCCCCAAGGCCAAGGTCGCTCTTGTGACTGGATCTCTTACCGCCGCCAACCAGAATGAATGGATCAAGTGGATGAAAAAACGCATGGCCGACAAGTACCCTGAAATGAAGATTGTTGCCACCAAGCCCAGCGAAGAGGACCAGCAACTCGCCTTCCAAGTGACCCAAGACTTGCTGAAGGCCTACCCGGACCTGAAGGGCGTGTTCGCCATAACTTCGGTGGCCTTTCCCGGGGCGGCGGACGCAGTCGAGCAGGCAGGCAAGGCGGGTAAGGTGGCCGTAGTGGGCCTGGCGACGCCCAAGGGCATGAAGCCGTGGGTTGACTCAGGAACAGTCAAGACAGTGATTCTGTGGAACCCGGTGGACCTAGGCTACCTGACCATGTACGTGGCCAAGGCCCTTCAGGACGGTAGCCTCACGGCGGGCGCCACGGAACTTGAAGCGGGACGCCTCGGAAAGGTTGTGGGCAAGGCTGATGAGGTGATTCTGGGCGACCCCGCCCGCTTCAATAAGGAAAACATCGCCCAGTTTGACTTCTGATCCACAGGCCTGAGAAACGCCGGGCGCGAGGGAAGCAGCCGCTCCGAGCTTCGCGGGCCCCTAAGGTACAACGCGGGCCAGCTTGACCCGTAGGTAGTGACTTTACCTGCGCCAGCCCCTGTCGGTTGACCCCGGCTGTTTCCAACCTTATCATTCGCGAGCAGCAAAGCCGCAGGAGGATGATCTCCTTGGGTCTCACCCGAAGGTGGAGGTGCTTATTCTCCCTTATCATCACCTGGCTGTCGGCGACTGCCCTGGCGCAAGTGAACACGATGCCCTACTTTCCCTTTCATCTGCAGGACCAGAGAGTCCTCGGCGGGGACAAGAGCCTAGGTTTCGATACCATAGTTGGACAACAGGTAATCGGACTCCAAACAGCCTGGAAGCAGGTGGCAACCGACGAGGATGGCAAGGTGGTCCTCACTCAGTACTGGACACAAAGCGACCAGGGGAGCCGCTGGGTCGCTTTTGAGGTGCCGGAACAACCCCGCTACACGTTGGTGCTGCAACCAGCGATTGTCGTGCCTGCCACGGTGACAACAGGCCAGAGAATCCCTCTGTCGGGTCAGATCCTGGTGTCCGGCATTCCCGTTGGGGCCTATTCAGGCACCCTGCGAATCATCACCACGAACGTCGCTGTCGATACCCCAGCGGGTACCTTCACGGGCTGCCTCGAGCTGGACTACGACGTGACGGCCAGCGTTGGCTCCAGCAAGATGCAGGTCCATGCCTGTCAGACGCAGGCCCGAAACGTAGGGACTGTTCGCGCTGTCCACTATCCCGACGAGAGTACGTCCCAGCAACTGCTACTGCTCCACGCCAGCGTCGGTGGCGTGACCTGGGGCCATGTACCTGTGGATACAGGAAGCTATTTCCCGCTCAGAACCGGCGACCGGTGGATTCTGCGTGAGACAACCGCAGGCGGTGAGGGCAGCGAGCTATTGCAGGTGGAGACGCTATCCCCCACGGCCTTCCACGGCACGACCTGCTATCCCCTTAGGAGCACCTACGACGCAGAGGCGACGACGAGGTACTGGTATCGCTCCGAAGGCAATTTGCTGCACACGGGCACAGCAAAGAATGGAGATGAGACGTACCTCCAGCCCGCCCTTGTGTTGCTCCGCGCCAAGGTGTACCTGGGCCAGGTGATGTACACCACGGGCACGCTCCAGACGCCCGGTGGTACGAAGCCCTTCGAGTTCTACGTGAGAGTGACGCAGATGGATATGGTGGCCGAGGTACCCGCTGGCGCCTTTGGGAGCTGCCTTGTACTGGACATCCAGGGCACTTTTGGGGAAATGCCCAACCAGGAGCGAACGCGAACGGAAATGTGGCTGGCTCCGGGTGTGGGGATCGTGAAGGAGGTAATCTATGAAGTCCAGGCCGCGGGCGTTGCCAGTGCCCAGTGGCAACCTAACTGGATCCGGGAAATGCTGTGGGGCCAAGTGGGCGGGCGCGAACACGGTCGGTATCCAACCGTAAACACGGCGTCCTATTTTCCGCTGCGCGCTGGTGACCGCTGGACGCTGCTGTCGAAGGAAGCTGACAAGAAGCCGCGTTGGAGGGATATCGAGACGTGTGCGCCCGTGGCGACGCCGGAGGGACAGGCCTTTATTCTCGAAGAACTGCGCGGGGGGAAGGCCTTCGCAGGTTACTGGGCCTGGGCTTCGGGGAAACTAAGGTACAACGGGAAAGAAGAGGGCGGCGATCAGGCCTTCTTCGACCCGCCCGTTACCGTGCTGGAGGAAACCGCCTACGCAGGCCAGACGCTTCGGACCCAGGGGCAGCGTCGGGGGCCCCAAGGCGCGCTGCCTTATGAGATGACGATCCACGTTGTCGAGACCCATGCCGAGGCAGAGACACCTGCCGGAAGCTTCCCAGATTGTCTCGTGCTGCAGATCCACTCCCTGGTGGAATCGGGGAGGGAGGCAAACGAATCCCTGACCGAGCTGTGGCTTGCGCCCAGCGTCGGCGTGGTGAGGATGGTCGAGTATCAGCGGACCACAACGGCAGCGATTGGCCAGGAGTGGGCTCCTGGCACGACCAGCGACCTGGTATGGGCGAGCGTGGGCGGCAAGACCTACGGCCAACCCCCTGTAACCCTCAATACCGCCAGCTACTTTCCTCTGGGGGAGGGCAATGCGTACCTCTACCGTAACACAGACGGCAGCGTACGCGAGGTGACGGTCGGCGCACAGCAGATGCTCGATGGGTGCACGGTATGGCCCTTCGTAGTCACGGACCCGGGCCCAGAGACATGGACCGAAAACTGGCTTGGGGACGACGAGGGTATCAAGTGGTCAGGGCTGGACGGGCGGGGACAGCAATTGCTCTTACAGCCGCCTGCCGTCTTAGTGGGGCCCGCGGCGCGCCAGTGGGATCTTTTCCACTCGTCAGGAGAGTGGCTGGTAAACGGCGTGGCAGCAGGAACCTATGAGGTCGAGGCCCAGGTCCTCGATACAGACGCCACCGCAGACGTGCCCGCGAGAACCTTCGAGCACTGCCTGGTGGTACAAGTCAGGGGGACCTACGGACCGCCGGGATCGAAGCAGTCTATAGAGAGTGCTTACACGCTTGCGCCGGGCGTCGGCGTGGTCCGGCAAACCATAACGGCACCAACCCCAGGCAGAACGCTGGTCCTGCTCTACGCGCAAGTCGAGAGCGTGGACTATGGCGTTCGGCCGAGGCCTGGTCGCCCAGGTGATCTTGACGGCGATGGCTACGTGACGGCGGCTGATGCCAGGGCAATGCTGGAATGCTATCTGGCCGGACCGTCGAGCTATAGGGTCGAGGCGGACCTGGCCCCTCACACCTGTGCCTACCCGAACATCACGCCGGTGCCCGACGGGAAGGTCAACGATCAGGACCTCAAGGCCTTTATCGGCATTTGGCGCGCATTGCATTCCGGTGGCGATAGTGGCGGGTGAGGCGGTTAGTAGAGCGGGTAGTTCACCCGCTGTTCGCAGGGCTACGAGGGAATCGCCAGAGCGTGCACGGCGATCTACCGGGGCGTCCAGACCAATTCGTCAGCATACTCTAAGGGGAGCAGGCCAAGAGAGCAAGGTTCGCGGGTGTTAGGTGTTATTAGCCTTTTTCGGCGATGAGCACAACTACTCGCGGGTGCTAATTGGGCCGTCAGGCGAGGAACGGCATTCGAGCGGACGGAGAGGCCGTCTGGTCAGGGCAAAGGCGTCACAACCACCAGCACATCAGCCGTGGTGTTGCCTAGGTCCAGCCTGGCGGCGCCGTCCTTCAGGAGGCCCTCGCCCAGCTTCCTCGCTGAGGCAACATCCCACACCACGTACCGTCCGTCACGGGCCAAGCCCTGGAGATCAACCGTCAGCGATCGCTCCTGGTCGGGCATGCGACACAGCTCGATGGACGGGCCCACGTCGCAGGGCAGAATCTCGTAACGTGTGGCGTTGCGCACGTGAGCCACTAGCCATTGCCTGTCCTGCGAGAGTGCGTAGGTGACGTGGTTGCCAGAGCTGACGACCAGAGGCAGCTGGCCGCGCAAGGCCCGAAGTTTTTCCACTAGCCCCTGGTCAACCTCGGGTGCGCGGGCGTCTAAGACTAGAGCATAGCCTCCCGTGTCGGTGCCAGGACGCACGTACTCACAATCTACAGCCATACTCTGCAAGGCCTCCTCGTAGGCCACCAGACGCTTCACCTGCTGGCGGTCTGGCTTGTCAACAATGATTGCCACCGGGGGCCGCGCGCGGCGGAAGCTCGTCCAATCGATGAGATCCGCGCTCGCCATAAAGGCCCTGCATTCGCCCTCTAGCGGCGGTGCAGACCAAGCCATCAGCATCGTCTGCTGCAGCGTCAGGGTCAGGCCTAGGGCGTCGCGCAGCTTGCAGATGAACTGGGGCGCTACATTGGCGCCGCCACAGCAGACCTCTCCCCAGAAGCTCGGAGGGGCCATATCGTAAAACCGCGCGACCACGGCCATGAAGCAATCTGTGGGATACTGGTAAGTGGTATAGGTACGGAAGCCCACTCCTCCATCAGCGGCAGGCTTGAACTCCGCATAGCTGCTCGGATCGGCGCCGCGGCACTCGTAGATGCTGCCACCCTGTTCGAGGACGACCATCTGATCCGGTGCACGCCGCTTGATGAGCTCATAGCCCCGGTTGATCCACGCTGCAGGCAGGAGTTGGTCATTCTCGCCCGTCAGGGTATAGGCCATGACCACAGGGTCCTCGCCGGTGAAGCCGATCATCTCGTCGAAATACCCGGCGAGGTACTGCCACATCTCATCGCTGGTCCAGTCGAACTGGGTGCGATAGCCTGCCTCAAAGTACTGAGCGACAGGCGGATTGTTGCCGGTACCCGGGTAGAGGTATGGGTAATGAGCCAGGTTGATTGCACAGCGGATCCCGTGGCGGCGTGCGGCGGCCAGAATGTATGAGAGTTGCTCGAAGCCGTGCATCGCCAGGTGGCCGCAGGCGTCGCAATAGTACTCCGCAACGCTGACGTTGGGTGTAATGCGGACGATCTTGACCCCGCTGTCGGCGTAGTACTCGAAGTAGCGATCGATGTCGCTCCGGGGCAGCGAGCGCCACTTGGTGTAGCTGACCTGCCTGCCCTCAGCTGTAAGCCTCTGGTACTCTTCGAGCCCAAGCACCATATGCCGTGAGGCAGGCCCCAGCTCGCTGTAGAGAACCCAGGCGAACAGATCTCCCAGCAGGGGACCAGTGGCGCGGCCGTCGCGCGTGCAATAGCTCCGCTTGCCGCGCTCGTAGTGACTAGCGAAGTCCATCTCCGTTACGCAAAGCTCAGCCTCGCCGGAGGCTACAGCCTTGCCCTGAGCGTCCGTGGCCTCCAAGCGCGCGGTGTGTTCACCCACGGACAGATCGCGCAGGACGACTCGGCGCACGCCCACTGCGCCCACAGGATCGAGAGTCGCCTTGCGCCCGGCCACCTCCACCTCGAGGCTGACCGAGGGGTCGGTCACGAGGCGTCCGTCGGCGTCGACGAGGGCTGCCTCCAGCACGGCGCCCTTCTCGCGGGCAGTGCGGGCATCAACCACCATCGGCGAGCGGGACACGACACACGCACGCCCTGGAAGCCCCAAACGCAGCTTCAGACTGCCCGGCGTGTCGGCGGGCACACCCTCGGCCGCCTTAATGCGTACGAGAAAGTCCACTTCGGCGTATCGATTCGGCCGCCCCGACGCCCGGTAGGTCTTGAGCAGGTCCAACACGCCGTCGGAGGCGACCGCGCTCTCCTCACCCTGCCACAGACGCCACAGGAAGGCCCTCACGCCATCAGTGGCAGTCAATTCCAGCTTCCAGGAGACGCCCTGGGGTGCCGCCTGCCATTCCAGCGTCGGGTGTTGCTCGACGTTCCATTGCAACGCGCGCAGGACGAAGACCGCTTCCTTCGCTCCTTGGGGCAAGGTGAAAACCGTGGTCTCGTCGCCCGCTTCGGCGATGCACGGGTCCTCAGGAAACTCCGGGATCTTGCCCACCACCCACCGCTGCAGCCGTAGCCAGCGCGAGACGCCCCTGGCACCAGTTAGGGGCATCCAGCCAGCGGCCTCGTAGGCAATGCAGCCACGCGTCACGCCCTCGGCCGTCGTCAACCAGCGCGTAGCGCGGTTGCGCACAATTGGGATCTTGTAGGGGTACTCGGTGGTGCCGGGCGGCGGCGGCTTGCGCACCTCGATCTTCGCCGATGTGATGCGAAGGTTGTCGATGAGCGTAGTGCCGCGGTCCTGGTCGTAGGCGTCGGGCAGGTCGGGCCCCAGGCGGTTGTCGTTCTGGAAGAAACGCAGGTAGAAGGGCCCCCCTGACAGGGCCTGCAGCACCTCCAGGCGCTCAACTGGCTCTGTTTGGCCGTGGGGTGTGACGGTGAGAACCTGGCGTATCTGGTCCAGCTCTAGGACCAAGTGGTACCACTGCGCCTCCTGAACCTTGTCCTCCGCCCCCAGGCCGTTGGCGCCCAGGAAGAAGCTGTTGTGAAGACCCTTACCCCCGAGGCCTGCCTGAAGACTCCCACGCTCTGGTGAACTCAGTGATGTCACGACCAGGCCAGTGAACCAGACATGTGGACTGTCATGGACAAGACACTGGTCCCACTCGATGCGAGCGGGGAGAGTGAAGGACTGATGCAAATCAGCACAGGCCCACTTGCCCTTGCCGGGCACGCTAAGATCGAGTACCAGGCGGCCCTCCTCAAATGCAACCTTGCCCGGCGCACCGACGCTGAAACTCCAGAAATCCGACCGCACCGAATCGAAGGTCTCGACAAAGGTCATCTGCTCAGCTCCCGGAGGCTGGGACAGGACAGCACATAGCACAAGCAGGGGCATCTAGCATCCTCCTAGTCTCTAGTCTCGACCAGAGTCGGTGAGGTCAACACGACAACAGAACTTCAGCCCAAGGATCCTGTGATCCGCCCGGCGTACGGGTTAGCCCTGCGGCGCTTCGACCGGCACGACCCACACTCGCTCAATCGCTTCTGTCAGCGGCTTGGCACTCTCCACGACCAAGGTCACGGCCGCCCTCTTCACGTCTATCTTGACAGTGAACTCGCCCAGGCCCTCCTGCCCACCAGTCACGACCTGATCGGGCACGGACTCGATCGCCTTGAAAGAAGGCACCTCACGGAAGAGGAACCGGACACGGGCCTCGGGATCGCGCAAGACGGCGCCGCAGCGGTATTCGTGGCCCTCGAGCAGGTGGACGCGCTGGCTCGTCCACGCCGGGCCCGTCTCTCCCTTCGTCTGGCGCCAGCGGTCCGGCTGGTTGGGCTGCAAGTAGGAGAACCTACCGTCCGGGTTTTCCACGATGTTCCCTGCCGGATTGGTTGGGGCGAGGGTGATGTCCAGAATCTTTGTCTCGCCCACGGTCAGTGTGACGTCCTCGTAGACGCGGGGCTGAGCGGCGGTGCGGTAGACGGCAACGCGATAGGTCCCGGCCGGAAGGTGGTGGAAGCGAAAGAAACCCCGCCAACCCTCATTCGCGGGCTGATTCGGGTCCGTGGTTGCCAGTGTCGCGTAGGGTGCGTTGAGCAGCGCCACGCGCGCACCATGCTTGTTAGACAGGGGAAACTCGGGGGCCGTAACGCGCCCCTCAAGCACGGCCCCTTCAGGCTGGTCCGCCAGACCGAGAGTGAGCAGCGTGTAAATGAGGTCGGCAGTGATCCGCGCACACTCGGCCCCAGCTTCGAGCAGAATGGGCTCGATCAGCGAGCGATCCGGGGTCTCGGCCGACACCAGGGGCAGCGCTCGCTCATGGGTCTTGGCACCGAAGGCGATAACCTCCTCCATACGAGCAGTCAACGCGGCCAAGGCTGAGTCGTCAGTCTGACCCAGAAGGCGGGGCTGATAGCCCTGGATGGACAGCACCCGATCGCTTGACCAGTTCTCCATTGGGCCGTGATAGGGACTGTCTAGGGAGTGAGGTGGTGCGCCAGAGTCCTGAACGAAGTGCAACAGCGGCCCCATTTGGCGGCAGGCGTTCTCGGGCGTCTCCGTACGCAGGGCCTGCAACGCGCGGCGGAAGTATGGCGCATACGCATCGCGGACGTTCGGCGCGCCCAGTGTCACGTGACCGATGTGATAGGGCATTTCATGAATGAACAGATAGTCGTTGGCGTAGAAACTGCCCAAGTCCTCGTCACGCTGGTCCGGAAGCCAGGAGTAGTTGATCAGTCCCTCCCAGTTTCCCTCGCCCAACAACTGCTTCCAGTGATCGGCTTCGGGAACCACCTCGAGAGCCGCTTTGGTGATGACGTTGTGGACACCCCAAGCCCAGGCTGCCGGGCATCGGATACCAACGGTGGCCACCAAGGCCACCGTCAATAGCAAGAGTGATCGTAAGTGTCGCGTCACTTGTCTTCTCTCCAGCCGATCAGAGCTCTCACACCACATCCGCCACCACTCCCGCCTGTGCAGGTATCGCCCTAGAACACTACGCATCTCCGGTGGGTTCCTTGGAACATCTGGGTCCGCACGACTGGCACGACTGAAGCGGATACCCCAGACGCCACGGCGGGTTTGCCCGACGCTGGAATGGCCCTCCGCTTCGTCTCGGGCACGGCCAGGATAACCTGTCCAGTGCCACAAGCCAAGTTGTACTCGTCCCCTGCCAGCAGGGCAACAGCCGGAGGCACCAGCGGGCACCGACACGGGGCTGGCCCAGAGCACAGCGTTCTCGTTCTCCTCTGGCCAGCGCACGGCCCAGGGCTAAGGAGCCCTGCCTTCCCGTGTAGGACCCTCCTTCAGGTTGGATCAAAGACGGGGATCGGCTCATCACCCCTCACGGGTGTGGAGGACGCACCCATGCCCCACCCCACAAGCCCTAAGGACTCTGCGACGTGAGCAGTGCCGCCCCGGGTATCTGAGCCTAACTATCTCATCGTTTCATGGAGTGGCCACGTCGACACCAGCCCGTACAGTGCCTTGCAGAACCGCTCCCCCTAGCCCCTCGGCTCATCCTGCTGTCGCAAAGCGCCCAGCGAGGTCGGTCAGAGGCTTCGGCTCATGGGCGGACCGGCGGATTTGCCCGGACCCACAGGCTGGAGTCTCGGTAGTCGTCCATCGGGATGTCGCTGGTCTTGTACCACTTGACGTGGCCGTCGCAGAAAGCTACGTTGGCACCTTCGTTGTGGTTTGGCTGCACCACCTTGGGCCTGTTGGTAGTCAGGGGCCTGCTCGAGCAGCAGGTCCCGTTGTAAGGCATCCACCGCGTGCTGTTGCCCTCACTGAAAAGCATGGTGCGCGAGGGTTCCTGCAGTTCCGCCAGCTTCACTCCTGGGGGCTGCCCGATCGCCTTGTTGGTGTTGTAGGTACAGACGGTGACGTCAGTAGTAGAAGGATTAACGCTGGGACAGAAGTAGATATCCCAGTTCTTGACGTAAGGGCCCAAACAGCTTCCACCGCCGCCGTGGTAGAACCAGTAATCGCGCCTGTCCCAGCAGCTGTTGCTCACTCCGGTGTAGCACACGGCCATGCATCGCTCGTCATAATCCTGCACGTACATCTGCCAGCCAAGACCAAGCTGTTTAAGATTGCTCGCGCAAGAAGCCTGTCGGGCCTTCTCTCGCGCCCTGGCGAAGACCGGGAACAGAATCGCCGCCAGGATCGC
>JAKORR010000053.1 GCA_029777735.1 Armatimonadota bacterium
CCCGAGGACCTTGAGCGGCAGCTTGTACACGCCTACACCCTGGGTAAGGGCCGCGGAGTCCACCTTGGCCTGCCTAATGCCCTCAGTCTCACGCCCAATCTACCTGCGTCGCCGGAGAACCTCAACGAGCTTGAGTACTGGTACGCGCTCGTCGGTGAGTTGGGCATCTGGGCGGCCGGGCGCGACGTGGACTTGCGACAGGCCGTGCCCGCGGCCAAGGTCCGGCGGGTACGCAGCCAGGTGCGCCGGCTGGATGGCTTCACTTTGCCATGGTACGAGAGCAGGGATGACGAAGGGGCCGAGCCCGTCCAAGCCGGGGCCAGGGCGCAGCTCCAAGGGACTTCGGTGCCCGCAGGGCTGTACGTGCTGGTAACCTTTACCGATCTAGACGGCAAGCGCGCGGCCTTCTCCACCACACCGCTTTCCCTAGGCGACCTTGCCGAACAGCGGGTCGAGGCTGTCGCTCTGCACCGCGACTTCTGCGAACCGGGTGATCCCCTCGAGGGCACGGTCACCCTTAGTGAGGCCGACCACTCGGGGCTAAGCCTGCGCGTGGAAACACGGGACGCCTGGGGCAGGATCCTAGCGCGCCGGGACCTCGATCTGACCGCCAACTCGCGGCAGGTGCCCTTCACCGCACCCACAAGTGAGGACTGTTCGATCTACATGCGCCTGGAGGCCAGCCTGTATAGGGGCGACGAGCAGGTGACAGCACCCAAGGTAGCCGAGTTCCGGGTGACACAGCGTCGCAGGGGCTCCTTCCATCAGGTGATGTGGGATGCGCCGTCGTCAGCCGTGGGCTACTGGGCGATGCTGCGGCTGCGACAATTGGGCTATGACGTGATCCTGGGGGGCCTGAAGCCTACAGTGGCCCTCACCGATATGCCCCTCATCCCTTACACCACGCGCTTGATGGAAGAGCACGACGAGCAAGGCATCATGAAGCCGTGCTGCTGGAACGACCCCGAAGCAAGCGAGAAGTGGATAGGCGAGATTGTGGCGCGACAGGAGGCAGCCCGCAAGCACGGCGTGTACGTCGACTCGCTGGGCGACGAGACTACCACCAAGGGTTGCTGTGTTAGCGAGCACTGCCTGAGAGCGTATCGCCAGTACCTGAAGCAGCAGTACGGAACCGTCGAGGCGTTGAACAGGTCGTGGGGGGCACGGTACTCGTCCTTCGACGAAGTGACGCTGTCGGCCCTAGACGACAACTACGAAAAGACGGCCTTTCAGCAGGGCAACTACGCTCGCTGGTACGATCGCCAGGCCTACTCGCTGTGGAATTACCTGCAGCTCAACGCACGGTTCGGACGCAAGTTCAAGGACCTCGACTCGCAGGCCTTGACCGGTTTTGAGGGCGCCGGCGGCTTCGGCGATGACATCGAGGGGATCGTGAAGACCAACGGGTTCTACAACCCTTACCCCAGCATCGCCGACGAGGTGTTGCGTTCCGTCAGCCCCAAGGGCTACATACGCGGCAACTGGATAGGTTACCAGCGCGACGCGGAACCGCTGCTGTACTGGTACTGGCGTATCATCATGAACGGCTGTCCGTGCGTGTTCTGGTGGCGGTGGGATGGAATAGGCATATGGCACGGTTATCTAGCACCCGACTTCGAACCTTACGCCGCCACGGCCGAAATGGACCGCGACACGGAGGTCGTGCGGCAGGGCCTCGGCGACCTGCTGATTCAGGCCGACCGAGAGGACAACGGCCTTGCACTGCTGTACTCAGTGGCCATGGCGCAAGCAGACCGGCTGCCGGACAGCGGGAGCTTTGGCGGTGTGCGGCTTGCTCACGAGACGTGGGTGAACCTGACCCGGGCCGCGGGCTTCGGTTTCCGGTATGTCACGGATCGGCAGCTAGAGGCCGGTGAACTGCGCCGAGGGGTCAGGGTTCTAGTGCTGCCCTTCACCCGAGCTCTATCGGACAAGACGGTCGAGGAGGTGAAGGCCTTCGTCGAAGCCGGTGGCACGGTGATAGCCGACCTCAGACCAGGCGATTTCACGGAGCATTTAGCGCGTCGCGAGAAGCCCGCTCTCGACGAGCTGTTCGGAGTGAACCACGCAGCCCAGAGCAACGTAGAACCAGGACCAGTGAAGATTGCGTCTACACTTGGCGGTCAGGAGCTGAAGGTGGAGATACCCAAGATTCGTGTCGAGCGGGGGGTAACGCTGAGCGACGGCAAGGCTCTGACCCAGGTGGGCGACACGCCCTTGCTGGTGACGCGAGAAATAGGCCGCGGCCGCGCGCTGCTCTTGAACATGGCCGTGGCCGATCTGGCTGCAGTGGAAGCCAGCGATAAGGGGCCCGAGGCGC
>JAKORR010000552.1 GCA_029777735.1 Armatimonadota bacterium
GGGCTACAAAGGCCGCGTTGTGCATGGGTGGCGAGAGGCTGTGGGCCACGGGCCAACCGATGACCCCAGCGACACGCGTCCGACCACTGATTCGTGGCAGTGTTCCTCCCGGCTCTACACCCATTAGCACTCCTCCCTTGTGGACCACTTGCGGCGCATAGGGCGCTCAATAAGGCGCATCAGACGCGTGCCTAGGAATTCCGTGGCGGGGTCAACGGGATCCACGAGTATAGCCATGAGGCCCGACCGCTTCGCCCCCAAAACATCGGCAAAGATCTGATCGCCGATCATACATGCTTCAGAGGCATCCGCCCCGATTTTGCCCAGAGCAGCCATGAATCCGCCACGCAAGGGCTTGCGGTTGAGACCCCAGCAGCCTATGTAGGGTACACCCAGGGTCTCTCCCAGGTCACGCAGACGCCCGCTGAAGAAGGTATTGGACAATAAGCACAGCGAAAACCTAGCCTTTGCTGCTTCGACCCAGCGCCTCTTCTCCTCGCCCACCTCAGTCGACTGCCATCGCGTGAGGGTATTGTCCACGTCTAGCAGAATGCCCCGAATGCCGCGGGCAGCCAAAGCATCGAGGTCCACATCCTCCATGGCCCTGACAATCAGATCCGGTCGCAGCCACCGACACAGACCCATCACAAAGGCCTCCGCTTCTCGCTGCGGATGCGGGCAATGGCCTGCTGATGCTCGGCGTAGGTGCGCGTGAACTGGTGGTATCCCCCCCCTTTGGCCACATAGAACAGGTAATCATGCTTCGCCGGACGCAGGGCGGCCAAGAGCGAGGCCAGCCCCGGAGAGCCGATGGGACCAGGGGGAAGCCCATCGTGCAAGTAGGTGTTGTAGGGCGACTCAACCTTGAGGTCGCGGAAAAACAGGCGCGGCTTGTGGCGCCCCAGCGCATACTGCACTGTCGCGTCACACTGCAGCCTCATGCCCTTCCTGAGACGGTTGTAAAGCACACCGGCGATGATCGGACGCTCACTGTCGCGTGCAGCTTCGCCTTCTACCAGCGAGGCCATTGTGACCAGTTCATGCAGGCTTGAGCCCCTATGCACGATTTCCTGGGCGTAGGGCTTGTAGAAGCTGTCATAGAAGGCCTGCACCATGCGCCGTACTATCTCCCGCGCGGGGGTGCCAAAGGCGAAGGTGTAGGTCGCTGGGAACAGATAGCCCTCCAGCGTGCGCCCCTCAGGCAAGGGCATATCGATCTCGCTGACATAGTTTGTTGCTATCGCGGCAGCAAGGAAGTCCTCCCGCGACGTCAGGCCCGACGCAGCAACGCGGTCGGCGATCTGGGTAAGCCTCAGACCTGGCGTCACCACCACCCGCCGCTGAGCCACCTTGCCGTCAGCGATGGTCTTAAGTATCTCGCAGGTGCTCAGCGCGGGCGACAGGTCGTAGTAGCCCGCCTTGAAGCGGCGGAGCTGGCCGAAGCCGATCGCATAAAGCCACGCTGCTAACTCGCTGCGGATAATGCCCTCGCGCTTAAGAAGGCAAATTGTAGCCCATCCGGAACTACCCTTGTCGATCTTGACCAGCTGCGTCTTGCTCGCGGTTGGATCCACCGGGCGCAGAGCGGGACGGTACCAGGCAACGCTGAAAACGGAGACCGCGGCCCCAAGGGCCAGGACGAGGATGAACCCGTTACGGGTCGGCCTTGCTGATTGGCTTTTCCTCTTGGAGCGAGCCATGGCATGCATCCAGGTACGACTGCAGTATAAGTGCGGCAGCCACCTTGTCAACGAGCCGACGACGGTCGCGCCGCTTGACGCCGTCGGCCAGCATAGACCGCTCAGCCTGCACCGTCGTCAGCCGCTCATCCCATACGTACGTGGGCTTACCCGACACCTCTGCAAGACGGCGGGCAAACTCGGCCGTTCGGGCTGCCGCCACCTCCTCAGTGCCCTTTAGCGTGCGCGCCAGGCCTACCACGAAGCCCTCGACCCCATAGCGGACTCCCAGCGCCAATAGGCGACCAATATCTGCCTCCTCGTCTCCCGTTGCCTCTAGGACTTCGAGAGGTGAGGCGACCGTGCCCGTGGGATCGCTAAGTGCGATGCCGATTCTGGCCTCCCCCAGGTCAATACCCATCAATCGCACGGTTTTCACTCCTTGAGCACAGGGCGTCGCGAGACATAAGTTTCGCCGTGTGTCGAGGAGAGTCCTTTTCCGATGATCTTGAGGCACAAGTCTGCGCTGGTGTCCAGATCTGAACCAAGGGATTCCTGCCCGCCGGCGAAGCCTCAGGTGGCCAAGTGCCGCCGAATCCCCCTAAGGGACACGGACCTACCGGATGCCCAATTGCCTAGCAAGCACGTCCACCGCTACAGCCAGGGCCTCTGGCAGCTTCTCGGGCTCTCGCGCACCAGCCTGGGCGAAATGGGGCCGTCCTCCTCCGCTACCACCACAGGCCGCGGCTACCTGCCGCACCAACTCACCGGCGTGTCCCCCCCGTTGCACGACCGAGTCCGCGATCTTGGCCACCAGTGCTACCTTGCCATCGGTCTCGGTGCCTAGCAGGACGGCGCCATTGGGTAGGCGGGCGGCCAGCTCGTCGGCAAGCTGCGAAAGCATCTCGCGGTCCACGCCGGGCACGACCTCGGCGACAAGGGTCACTCCACCCACGTCCTTGCCTTTTGCCAGAAGGTCATCCACGCTGGCTGTGGCGCGCATCTGCTGGGCCTGTCGCACTTCCTCTTGGAGCTGGCGTATGCGTGCCTGAAGGGCCGCGACACGCTCCACCAGTTCATCTGGTGCGGCCCGCAGTTCCCGTGAAAGTTCTGCCAGGATGCGCTCGCGCTGTCGCCCATACTCGATGGCCGCCAGGCCAGCCATGGCCTCGATCCGTCGCACGCCCGCAGCCACCGACTCCTGGGAGACAATGCGGAAGGCCCCGATCTCGCCTGTGTGAGAGACGTGGGTGCCCCCACAAAGCTCCTTGCTCACGTCCCGCACCTCCAGCAGCCTCACCGTGTCGCCGTACTTCTCACCGAACAGGGCAATGGCGCCGCGCTGGATGGCCTCCTGGATCGGAAGCTCTTCGGTGCAGACGGGCAGGTTGGCCAGGACCCAACGGTTGACCAGGTCCTCGACCTGCAACGTCTGCTCCTCGCTCAGCGGCTTGTGGTGAGTAAAGTCGAAGCGTAGTCGATCGGGTCCTACGTAGGACCCGGACTGGGCCGCGTGGTTGCCAAGGACCTGTCGTAGCGCGGCTTGCAACAGGTGCGTGGCCGTGTGGTGGCGCATTGTAGCCCGGCGGCGCTCTGCGTCAACCCGGGCCAGCACCTTCTGGCCCACGCTGATCCGCCCGTGCACCACCTTGCCCACGTGTGCGTGCGCCTCACCCAGAGGCTGCGTATCAGTGACCTCAAAGCTCCCCTCAGGGCCCTCGATCTCGCCCCGATCGCCAACCTGGCCACCTGATTCGGCATAGAAGGGCGTGCGGTCTAGGACAACGGTGACCTCCTCGCCGCACTCAGCCATATTAATGCGCTCACCGGCGCGGACGATGGCCAAAACCTCGCCTTCACCCTCGAGCGCACCATAGCCAAGGAAGTCGGTGCGGGGCAGGCTTGCAGCTATAGTGGCGTTTGTGTGAAGCGCCAAGCCTCTTGGGCCAGTCGAAGAGCGGGCGCGCTGATCGGCCATGGCTGCCTCGAAGCCGTCCCTATCGACTTGTAGACCGCGCTCGGCCGCCATCTCGATCGTCAACTCAAGGGGGAAGCCGTAGGTATCATACAGGACAAAGGCGTCGCGCCCGGGTACGACGGTGTCGCCGCGGCCCACCAGGTGTTCAGCGATTTCCTCAAACCGCGCCATGCCCTGGGACAACGTGGCTGTAAAACGCTCTTCCTCGCTGCGCGTCAGGGCCACAGCAAACTCTTCTCTGTCCGCCAGCTCCGGGTAGGCCTGGCCCATGACCTCAGTGACTGTGGGCAGGACGCGGTAGAGGAAGGGCTGCTCGGCTTCCAGGGAGCGCGCGAAGCGCAAGGCTCGGCGAAGAAGGCGGCGCAGTACATACCCAGCTCCTTCGTTCGACGGAACGGCGCCGTCGGCCATCATGAAGGCTGCGGCCCTCACGTGCTCGGCCACGACACGCAGGGCAGCGTCAGCTTCTTCGTCGTCGCCATAGGCCAAGGGCTGGGAGCGCTGGGCATTGACCTCACTCTGGGTCGCCTGCAGAATCCGCCATAGCTCGTCGGTCTCCATGGTGAAGCGCTTGTTTTGCTTTACCAGTGCCAGGCGTTCGAGGCCCATGCCTGTGTCCACGCCTGGGGAGGGCAACGGCGTCAGGGTTCCATCCTCGGCCTCCGTATACATCTGGAAGACCAGGTTCCACAGCTCGAGGTAGCGCTGGCAGTCACAGTTGACGCGGCAGTCAGGCTTGCCACAGCCAAGGTGAGGCCCTAAGTCGATATGAATCTCGCTGCAGGGGCCGCAGGGGCCCTCCCAGCGTGTTTGTGGCCACCAGTTTTCCTTGCGACCAAAGCGCTGGATACGCTCGGCGGGCACGCCTATGTGGCTGTGCCACAGGTCGAAGGCCTCATCGTCGGTCTCGAAGATCGTTATCCACAGATCGGCCGGGTCAAGTCCCAAGAAGGCCGGAGCGGTGACGAACTCCCAGGCCCATTCAATTGCTTCCTTCTTAAAATAGTCGCCGAAGCTGAAATTACCCAGCATCTCGAAGAAGGTGTGGTAGCGGTTGTAGTAACCCACGTGCTCCAGGTCGCCCGTGCGGGCACACTTCTGGATCGATACCACCCGCGGAGCAGGCGGCTCCTCTTCGCCGCGGAAGGCGGCGATGTAGGGTTGCATGCCAGCGCTGGTAAACAAGGTCGTTGGGTCGTTGAGGACCAGAGGCGCCGAGGGCATCAGCAAATGCCCCCTGTCTCGGAAGTAGCCTGTAAACATGTCGCGTAGCTGCTGCGTGGTTGGGTAACCAGCCATCGAAGTCACTCTCATTCCACTGCGGATGTATCGCTATCCTGGTTGGGCGGTGGCTGTGCGTCGGGCTTGCCAGTGTCGGCGCCTCCGGCTTCAGTCTCATCCTCCGGGATGTGGACCTGTCGGACGAAGGCTCTTTCGAGCAATCCGCCCCAGGCTCGCGCAAGGCCGTAGACTTTGCTTGCGGTGGCGCCTAGGTCAAGCTCAAGGGGCTCACGGGGAGCCCGCTCCGTTGCCGGTATACCCTTTACGGGGAGCCAATGCGCCAGGATAATCTTGACACTCACCATGATGGGAGTCGCCAGTATGACACCAGCGACTCCGAAGAGCTGATAGCCGCACAGTATACCAAAGAGCACCGCCAGTGGGTGCAACCCCACACGGCGGCCTACGATGGCGGGCATCAGTAGCGTGTCGCAGCCCTGGTTGACTATGAACACCACGGCCCAGGAGGCCAGCGCCGACCATCCCGGGTCCCTTGTGGCCGTGGTGTAGCCGAAAAAGATAGCTAGGACCTGCACGATGGCCCCGCCGATCCACGGCACCACGTACAGGACCCCCGCCAACAGGCCGATGAGCAAACCGTGGCGCGTGCCGAAAACCAGCCCCAAGAGCCACAGGCCTATCGCCGAGAGGACAGCGACACAAGCTGCGCTGGTCAGCAGTCCGCGGAAATACTGCCCCACCAGCAGCCCAATCTGCTTCGTGATAACCGTGACGTGAGGCACGGCCGCCTCGGGTAGCACACTCTTCACACTCTCGCGGAAGGCGTCGATAATGAGCATGAAGTGAAAGACTATGAGCAACAACATCAACAGGATCAGGAAGAAGCTCGCACCCCGGAAGACCTGTCCCGAGATCCAGCCAAGGACCACTGGGAGCTTTTGGGCCAGCCAGACCTGGAACTCAGTCGAACGCTCGTCAAGGAAGGCCTGGTAGCGTTTGGCGGTCTCAGGGGGCTCCACGTGCGACAGAATCCATTCGTTGGTCTTGTCGTAAAGGGCTTGGGCCTTGGCGGTATAAGAAGGCCAGGCTTTGGCAAGCGACTCGACCTGCATCAGCAGGGTGGGCACAAGCCAGGTCATAAGCAGCCCCAACACAACTATCCCGACGAGAGAGACGAGCCAGACGGCCTGCAGGCGAGTCCAGCCGCGCTTCTTTAGGCGGTTCAGATAGGGATCCAGCAACTGGGCAAGTGCGGCTCCAAGGGCGAAAAGAACCAAGATGGGCCAGATCCTAGCGAGGACCAGCCACAGGGCGACGGCGGCGGATGTACCCACCAGTATTGCGCTGACGATCTGCCACCACTGCCTGGTAGACATCTGGCCTCCGGGGGTGAGAAGAGGCTACCGGGTGCCCAAGACACTCCGCAGCCTTTCAAGCGCCCTGCTCTGCAAGCGTGAGACGTGCATCTGGCTTATGTTGAGTCGGCGGCCCACTTCCTGTTGCGAAAGGCCGCCGAAGTAGCGCAACACGATGACCGCGCGCTCCCTAGGGGGAAGCCTATCGAGAGCCCGGCGGAGGGCGTCCCGGTCGGCTATGGCGTCAATGTCGGAATCCTGTTCACCCATGCGCTCTGCCTCGGCCAAGACCTCATCCTCGCCATTGACCTGGGGCTGTTCGATGCTCGCCAGGTCATACTGCTGGCTGACTTCGATCGCCTCGATAGCCTCTTCTTCCGAAACACCCAGCGTTCTGGCCAACTCCTCGTAGGTGGGCGACCGTCGGTGCATCTGGGTGAAGCGTTCCAGGCTGTCCCGAGCCTTGAGGCTCAGCTCCTGGATACGGCGGGGAACTCGGATGCCCCAGGTCTTGTCGCGGAAGTAGCGACGGATCTCTCCGCGTATGGTTGGCACGGCGAAGGTGGCGAATCGGGTTCCTCTCTCGAGATCGAAGCGGTCCACGGCATTGATGAGCCCCAACATACCCACACTGTATAGGTCCTCGTAGCTCTCGCCACTGGAGACATAATCCTTGACCACGTGGCGCACCAGTCCTTCGTGCCGGCGGATGAGGTGCTCGCGCA
>JAKORR010000054.1 GCA_029777735.1 Armatimonadota bacterium
CGGAGTATTCGAGGACAGCAGCGCCGACACGCTGGCTAAGCTGATCGAGTCCGGTAACAAGCACCTGGCAAAGGTGTCCGTGCCTGAGACTCAGTTCGTAGTCCATCACGTGCCCATCGATGAGCTGCCTGAGGACATGGAGCTTTATGACACCGTCACTGTCGTGGACCCCAAGTCGGGTGTGGTCACAGAAGCGCGGATCCTCGATGACGAACGAACTCTGACAACCACGAGTGAAGACGTGAGCCTGGGACTAAACTGCACCCTGGACAACGTCATCGAGCGTATCGTGAAAAACCAGGCCCCAAGGCCACAGCCCGGAGGGTTGCCGGCAGCGGCGCCTTGGAACTTACAGGCCAAAGTCGGATATGGCTACGTGCAGCTGTCCTGGAGCGGAAAGGCAACGGAGTTCGTCGTTGAGCACTCTGTGGATGGCGTGTCCTTTGATGTGCTGAGTAGAACCCCTTACCGCTACTACCTCCACACGGGGCTCCAGCCGGGCTCGACGCACTACTACAGGGTTACTGCTGTCACCAGCGGCGGCGCAAGCGCCCCGAGTGTCGTGGTGCCGGCGGCGGTCTCCCACGTCCCGATCGAGGATCTGGACCCGACCCCGCCTGATACGCCCGTTTGGGACACCTGCGAGTTCACTCGCAATATCGTCCTGCGCTGGCACGCGGCGGCCAGTGCGGTGGAGTATGAGATCCGTGAGGTGGATGACGACTGGGGCGAGACTGTGGGCCAGGTGTGGCGGGGCAATGCCACGTCTGCGACGCTGACTCCCACGAAGCGCAGCCACACCTTCTATATCCGGGCCATCTCGCTTGCCGGAGTCTACAGCACGGAGGCAGCTTCCATCACGCTGACTAATGACACGCCTAGCACCCCGCCTGCGCCGCTGGTGGAGGCTTTCTTTGGGGCGTTGGCCATCACCCTGCGCCCGGTGCCGGATGACGACATCGTGAGCTACCAGCTCTACGTCACGCCCGTGGACGAGCAGGGCACTGCGGTGGGGGACACCGAGGTCATCACCTACCCGTACGCTGGCCGCGTAGTCTACCGGGCCGCTCCTGGGACCCGGCTGGGGCTAGAGGTCACCGCC
>JAKORR010000553.1 GCA_029777735.1 Armatimonadota bacterium
CCGGAACCGGCAAGTCCAGCACGATACAAATGCTTCAGTCGTCGGCCGCAGCCTCTAGTCGTGCAGTTGTGGTTTGCAGAGCCGAGACGTACATACCCGGAGGCAGTGTCATACCGTGGAAGCAACACTGCAGGTTGATGAGAGGTTCTCCGGCGTGACGCAACGACGACCACTGACCGCCCACGACAGGGCCGAGATCTCCACAGGTCTGAAGGCCGGCTGGGGTATCCGACGGATCGCGGTCCACCTTGACCGGGCCCCGTCCGTCATCAGCCGTGAAGTCCGTCGTAACGCCACCAAGACCTGCGGCTACCGCGTGGTCCGAGCCGACGTCGAGGCCCAGCGCCGCCGCCGACGCCCCCAGACCCGCAAAATCGATGCCGACCCGGTACTGCGGGCCCGCGTGCTGGGCGACCTGAAACGATCCCGAACACCACGCCAGATCGCTGGACGGTTGCGTCTGGAGGCCACTGACCCCACTGTGGAGACCATGGTCCACTCCACACCCGCTGATGGTGCTCAGGTCTCCCATGAGGCGATCTACCGGTTCATCTACGCCCTCCCCAAGGGCGAGCTGGCCCGTAACTCGGTGATGCTCAGGTCCAAGCGCACCAGCCGTAAACCACGCTCAAAGGAAGGGCGCGGAGCGCCGATCGTCGCGATGGTCTCGATCGATGACCGGCCCGCTGACGTCCCCGAACGCAGGATCCCCGGCGCGTGGGAGGGAGACCTGATCATCGGTGCCCACGGCAAATCAGCGGCAGCCACGCTGGTTGAACGCGTCACCCGTTTCACAGTCATCTGCGGCCTTCCTGAAGGGAAGAAAGCCGTCGCGGTAGCCGACACGGTGGCCGAGCGGATGTGGCCCTTCCCTGAGGTACTACGAACCTCGCTGACCTGGGACCAGGGCACAGAGATGGCCGAGCATGCCCGGTTGACCGCTGCTGTGAACCTGCCTGTCTACTTCGCCCATCCCCGCTCGCCATGGGAACGGGGCACCAACGAAAACACCAACGGCCTGATCCGGGAGTACCTACCCAAGGGGACCTACATCACCAGCAACCAGGCCTACCTCGACGCGATCGCTGATGAACTCAACGACCGCCCCCGAGCATCCCTTGGCTTCTACACCCCAAGAGAAAAATTCGAAGCCCTCCTCGCAGCCGATGTTGCTTCGACGAATTGACACCGCCCCAGTGCACGAACGCCAACGTAGGGCTGACTGGCCCCCAGCCCCTGAGCCAACCTACAGAGAACTCATGAGCAGCCCTGTCCTCACGCTGAACCAGCTCGCTCAGCAGCTCAACCTTCTAGGCGTCCCCACCACAGAGACCTCGACTGGGCTTATCGTGCAGCAAGGACAGGCGAGCGTCCCCGTCACCATCTCCCAGCGCGACCTCAGTCTCGTGCACAGGCAGTTGCGCAAGGATGGCCA
>JAKORR010000554.1 GCA_029777735.1 Armatimonadota bacterium
ATCGCCGCCAGGATCGCGATGATCGCGATCACAACCAACAGCTCGATGAGAGTGAAACCTCGCTTCATGTGAACCCCTCCAAGGCTGCAGTTTATTTTTCTCTCGTGTATCGTACATCCGACCAGGGTCTGCGTCAATATCAAACGTGTATGACTTGGTCCCTGAAATCAGGCCGGGTGGAGTGAGAGGATCCGAGTAGATGCGCTGATCCCCGTCTTTGATCCAACCTGAAGGAGGATCCTACACGGGAAGACAGGACTCCTTGATCCCTGGGAGGGCACTGGCCGGTGCCCCTTCCCGGGGCGTTGAAAGCTTGGGGCGTCACGTTGCCCAGCACGTTGCCCAAAAAGCTGTGAGGCCGCTCTTCGTTGGTAGTGCCGCCTTTCCTCCAACTTGTGGTGCACTGCCCAACCCTCGCGCCGCAAGAGCAACCCCAGCCGTCGATAGCCCCAGTTGGACCAGGACCCTGCCCCCCCTGCAGGCCTATCCTCAGCTCCTCATGCCTCTCGGCGCAAACCTGATTGACGTACCGATTGGCGGCACGAACTTCTCCGCTCCGATTGTGTCTGGCTAGGCAGCGCTGGTCAAAACCACTTATCCCGATCTGACGCTGGATCAGATCTGCGAGCTGCTACGCGCGACTGCCACCGATCTGGGGCCAGAGGGCTAGGACGCCCACTGGGGCTGGGGTCTGTTCAACGCGGGGGCCTCGAGTACCTACCTGAGCCTAGCACCTTCTGCCTCATGCTCGTCGGCCTCGGCGTTCCGGTCCTTGGCCGCTGGCGCAAGCGCCTCGGTAGTAGATGAATAGACCGGAGAAGGCATGAGTGCAGGCCACCTGTCCGCCGCCGGGATTTAGGACACACGGGGCAGGTTTTTACCAGATGAGTAACCCGTACTTGTCTATCGAGATGTCAAAGACGTGAGCCCCGACCTCCCTGAGCGCCTGGCGAACCGCGTAGTCTTTGCCGGCCGGGGCATAGAACATCATCGTCCCCCCACCGCCGGCGCCGCAGACCTTGCCCCCGAGAGCGCCGTGCTCCAGGGCGATCTCGAAAAGTTCTTCGAGCCGATCGTTAGTCACATCTGGGTGTAGGAGCTTGTGAAGTCGCCAGACCTCCTGGAGGGCGGCCCCGAGCTTGTGCAGGTCCCCTGCCGATAGCAACTGGCGTATCTCGCCCGCCATGTTGCTCATTTCCTTGAGCGCATTGACGACTTGATAGTCCTCGCTCTCCACGCCGGCCGAGACGTGATCCAAGATGTTCTTGGCGGGCCGCGAGATGCCGGAGAAGGCCACGATGAGGCCGCGTTCTAGTTCCGCCGTTGTGCCAGGGGACAAAGGGATCTGATTCGTCTCGATGCCACGGCCGGTGCTGGCTGGCCAGTGGCGCATGAACTTGACGCCGCCGCCGGTGACAGGCGAGTACTGGTCCTGCCAGCCGTAGGTGGTCTGCAGGGCGATGGTTTCGCAGTCGCGGGCCAGCTCGGCCATTTCGTAAGCCGTCATGTGGTATCCAGTGAGGGCGTCGAGCAGGGCGATCAGGCAAGTGGCAATGGTAGAAGAGGAGCCTAAACCCGCGCCGGCGGGCATCTCAGAGTAGGTGACGACATGGAGGCCGCGGGGCAGATCGAACCGACGCAAGACCTCCTGCGCCAGGCCTAGCTGGCCCTGGGGGTCTAGGTGAGCGGGGCTTTCTATCTGGACAGACAAGTTATCATGGTCGGGGGCTTCGAGGACTATCTTCTCGTCCTCGCGCCAGTGGGCGGTAGCATAAAGATACTTGTTGATGGTGGCATTGAGTATATCACCACCGAAGCGACGGCAGAAGACGATGTAGTCCGTCATTCCCACGAAGTCAACACGCAGCGGCGATCGAGCACTGGCAGCTTGTCGCATGGCTCAAATCACTCCCTTCGGTGGTGACACTCGCGACTATCGTTTGTATACAACAATGTGAGCCCCGCCCAGCCACCTGCCCCCGTTTTCTAGACCAGTGAGAGTGAGAGAGTTACAGCCTCCCTGCTGCTGTGTGGGCGGAGGGAGGGCGTAGCCCGCGACCTGAGCTCACACAGCGTCCGCTCTTCACTTCCCTCTAACTGGACTGCTCCGCGAACTCCGCCGGTGTCAGGTACCCCAGCGAACTGTGCGGCCGCTGAGTATTATACTCCTCCCGCCACACCTCCATCACCACTCGTGTTTCCTCCAGGTTAGCAAAGGCTTCACAGTTCAGACACTCGTCCCGAAGCTCTCCAGGAAGCTCTCCACATAGGGG
>JAKORR010000555.1 GCA_029777735.1 Armatimonadota bacterium
AAGGTCGGCCAGTCGAATCTTCCGGTGGTCGGTGTGGTAGACCTGCCCGATGTCCGTGCCCATTCCAAGGATGACCGAAACGCCACCGGGTTTGTAGCCCAAGTTGACCCACTGAAGCCCTTCGCGCGCCCCGGTCTCGGCTGATGCGGCCGTGAAGGCCTGCTGGCACAGCAGCGTTCCCTGCGGCCACAAGGCCATGCCGATGAGGCGTAGCTTACGCCTGAGCGCGTGGCGGGCCAGGGCTTCGGCCATTGGCTGCAGTTCAGGCATTGAACCCGGGCCGTAGTCGAAGGCTATCATCACCACTGAATGAGGCGGCAGGTTCTCGATAAAGTCGTAGAGTTTCCGGACTGGAGGTGACACTGAACCGAGAGGCAGAACCCAGTCAAAGATGAAGGGTGTGGCGACGATCAGGGCGATCGTCAAGAAGATCCAACGCCGGTCGATATGCGTAAGTCTCTGCCACATTACCCCTCACACCCACCGACCGTGCAGCCAACGTCGGAGCGGAGCACCCCTGCAAGTGCCCATTGGCTCAGGCAGTTTGCCCACCGTGTTCTCATCGGGCCTCGCCTCCGAGGTGCGAGCGCTCGATACCAAGAATGATGCGGAAGGAAGTGGCAATGGCGCCGAGAGCGACCCCGAGCAAGATCCCGCGCTTGGCGGCCACGGTGGGCACGCTCATGATCCATTCTGTTGCCACAGGAAGGGAGGCGTGGATACTTTCGCCTATCGGCACGCGCCCTAGCATCACGACCAAGGCCGACAAGAGAAGAAGCGTGGCCTCAGGCGAGCGGGCCCGGAAGCTGCGATAGGCCGCCGAGGCGACGAAGAAGGCCAGCAGTGCGAACATTGTGGCGTCCAACGGCAGTTGTACGTTGTTGAACAGCCAGTCGAAGGGAGTACCTTCTTCCTTGCCCCAGATCAAGCCCACAATCGCCATAGCAAAAAAGCTGACCAATGTGACGGCGCTGTACACCCAGTCCCGCCGCCGCCGCCGCAGCGTCTCGAGGTGGCGACGAAAGAGGCTACCTACGCCCAGTACTAGGGCGAAGGCGCCAATGATGCGTGCCCAGGTGAGCAGAGCGTCGTAGATCTCCTCACCGGTCTTGTGAGGCACAAAGAACTGCCCGAACATGAACAGGCCGGTAAGCAGTGTTATGAGCAAAGGAATCTGTAGGCGCAAGGATCACATCCGCGTGGACCAGGTCGGTTACCACTGCCACGCGGCCGGCATTATACCGACTGCCTGCTCGGTCGCCAACGGCCTGCAAGGAGGCCTGCCGGTGCGAAAGCGGAAGTGGGCTGGTGTTGTACCGCGGTCTTGCCACCGCGAACTTAGCGATTCCCTTGCTTCTCTGATATTCTGATATAGTGACCTCGCTATGGCTCAGGTTGACGCGAGAGTGGTCAGTGAGCTTGCAGGGCGGCTGGTAGCCAACGTCGAGAAGGTCGTGGTGGGCAAGCGAGACGTCATAAGGCTGGCCGTGTGTGCGCTATTGGCCGACGGCCATGTGCTCTTCGAAGATGTTCCGGGGGTGGCAAAGACGATGTTGGCGCGCAGCCTAGCTCTATCGCTGGGCTGCAGTTTCGCCAGACTCCAGTGCACGCCCGACCTGCTGCCGTCGGACATCACAGGCGTCTACGTGTTCAATCAGAGGACAAGCGAATTCGAGTTTCGTCCGGGCCCCGTGATTCATAACATCCTCCTGGCCGATGAGATCAACAGGGCTACGCCCCGGGCTCAGTCGGCGCTACTGGAGGCCATGGCTGAACGGCAGGTGAGCGTGGACGGTAACACCTTCGAACTGGCGCGGCCCTTCATGGTCATGGCCACGCAGAACCCAATCGAGTTTGAGGGTACCTTCCCGCTGCCGGAGGCCCAGTTGGACCGCTTCCTGGTGAAGCTCACCATCGGTTATCCAGGATTCGCAGCCGAGAACGATATGCTGGAGATGCAGCGATCGCACCACCCGATCGAGAGCCTGCAGGCCGTAGCCTCGTCGGAAGAGCTACTGACAGCCCAGGAGGTGACGCGGTCCGTCAGGGTCCACGAGGCCGTGCGCCAATACATCGTGCGGATTGTTCACGCCACGCGTAGCCATGCAGACCTGGCGATGGGGGCCAGCCCGCGGGCCAGCTTGGCCTTGTATCGCAGTGCGCAGGCGATGGCGGCTACGTCTGGACGCGGGTATGTGCTCCCCGACGACGTGAAGTATCTGGCGTGGTTCGTCCTCCCCCATCGGCTCATCATGAGTGCGGAGAGCCGCCTCCGGGGCAGGGCCCAGTCCGACGTGGTGGAAGAGATTCTGGAGCAGGTGCCTGCGCCCAAGCCGGCCGCCAAGGGTGAATAGAACGATCTTGCCGACCAGCTCGGGAGAGATATGCGGCGACGTCGCTTGGTTGTCGGCTTGGTTCTTCTCCTTCTGTTGCTCGCGCTGCTTGCGCTGGGCGGGTACTGGGCCCTTGTGTTCTATGCGGCCATGCTGGCCGTCGGCGTGGCCTGGCTCATGACATACCCCTCACTGGCGCGCCTACGGCTGGAACGTTTCGTGTCAGACCGAGAGGTGGAGATAGGTGAGCGGGTGACGGTGAGAGTGCGCATCCTCAACGCCGGTGCGTTGCCCGTGGCATGGTTGCTCCTCGAGGACCTGGTTACGCCAGCGATCGACACTTCCAGCGCGCGTGGCGAGCTGACCTGGCTCTCGCCGGGTTGTGAGGTCAAGATTGAGTACCAGATCCTCTGTTCGCGACGCGGCTACTACCGTGTGGGGCCGCTGTTCGCTGAGGCAGGCGATTACTTCGGGCTGCTGCGCCGCTTCCTGGCCAAGCCGCCGATCCATTACCTGACCGTGCGGCCGCGTCCGCTGCCAATAGGGGCCCTCCTGGTGCCCACTTCCCGGCCGGTGGGCGAGGTGCGGGCGCCCTTCGCGCTGTTAGACGACCCGACACGGCCCGCGGGCGTGCGCGAGTACCGCCGGGGTGACCCCTTGCGACGCATTCACTGGAAGGCCACAGCACACACCGGCCGCCTGCATTCGCGCGTCTACGAGCCCGCTGTGATCCAGGGCGCGTCGATTGTGCTTGACTTCCACACCGCTTCGTGGCCGGAGGGCCGTTCCGGGGACAGCGAATTGGCCGTCACGACAGCGGCGAGCATCGCCACGCACCTCAGGGACCGCAACCAGCAGTTCGCGCTGGTAAGCAACGGCCTGGATGGAGCGCGTATGATTGAGGACTGGCCTTGCGAGCTGGACGTGAGCAGCCGCGAGCAGGCAGCTGAGGTGCTGCGGAGGCGCGAGCCGCCCGAGCGCTTCGAGCCGGTCACGGTCGCGCCAGGCCGAAGCGCAGAAACGCTGGACCTGGTGCTGGGAGCGCTGGCCAGGCTGCACCCAGGCACCGGCCTGACGCTAGAGGAGATGATCGCCCGCGAACACCCAGCTTGGCCGCGCGAACTGGCCGCGTTGCTGATCGTCCCGGAGCTGCGGGAAAGCTTGATGGAGAGCATCGGGATTTTGCGCGGAGCGCGATTCCCTGTGGCCGTCATCGTCGTCGGTGGCGAAGCCGTGGCTTCACAAGTAGGCAACCTGCGAGACGCAGGTGTAACGCTTTACCACGTGCCCAGCGAGGAGGCGATCGCACTTCTTGCCCTTTGAGTCCTCCCCAGCCCAATGCGGCCCGGCGAAGCCTACACCTTATCCCGAGTTGCAGGCACCCCGCCTGGACTGGCTGGCGGATCTGGTTATCCCGGCGTTGGTCTTTGGACTGCTCGGGACTTTGCTGTACTTTCTCATCGATCTGCGCCAGTACCTGGCCGGAGGCGAGGCGGCGATACTGCGTTACGTGGTTTTCTGGTTCCTGCTGGGTGTGATAGGGCTGGCGCGAATGTCGGCTCGGCCCGGCTCGACGGCAGTGAGGCCGGAGTTCTACTGCCTGCTCCTCGGAGGCGCCGTCGTGCTTGTCGTCTTCCAGTTGAGCATCTGGGAGGGAACGCTGGCGGCTCCGGGCGAAAAGGCTCGGCCGGGCCTAGCGCTCATGCTCAACCTGATGACCGTTGCGGGCATCTGGCTGGCAGCGTGGTTTCTCACGGCCATCTGCACGCGCCCCGAGCACGCTCTAGAGGAGCTACGACACGGTGGCCTGACCTCCCGCGCTGGTTACAGCCGCGTGGCTGCGGCGCCGCTGCGGGCAGTGATGGTGGTCAGTGGGCTGGCTGTCGCTGTCTTCGGCTACGGTCTGGCGCTGGTGCGGCCTGACCATCCGGTGCACAGGCACGCATACGTCTGCGCAGCGCTGTACGTGCTGTTCGCTCTGCTGCTAATGGCGCTCATCAACCTTGGGGCGGTGCGCCTGGCAGCACAGGTCGGAGGACTGCGCATCCGCAGGGCCATCACGCCCGGTTGGGTCGCAGGGGCGGCTGTGCTGGCAGTCTTCGTCCTCCTCACCGCCGCCCTTTTGCCCGGCCTTGCTAGTCGCCGCGAGGTCCGTCAGCCAGGAGAGGGTAGGCGTCAGGCCCGCGAAGAGGACAGAAACGGCCAGGGCCGAGGACTGCAGCCCTACGATTCGCGTTGGCGTGACTGGGGCCCGGACGGTTCCCATCCCTGGATGGGCGGTTCCGAGCCGATTCCGGGCGGCCACGAACGACAGGACGGCTCCCAGCGGCAGACTGGCAGGCTCGGGCGCATGGGTCAGATGATTCAGCGTGTCGCCGAGGCCCTAGCACGCGAACTGCGCTGGCTGGCGTGGCTCCTGCTGGCGATAGTTATCCTCACGGGCCTGGCGCTGCTATTCTGGCAGAGACAGCGAGTAGCACGATGCGTCATGGCGCTACTACTGGCGATCGACCGCCTGCTAGCGTGGCTGCACAACCGGTTTGTGCGGCCGCGGCCAGCGCCGGGTGAGGTAGAGCTGCCGCGGGACCCCTGGGCCGACATCTTTGCCGGCACCGATCCGTCCACCCTGGACCCGAGCATGGCTGTGAGGCACGTCTGGCGCGCGGTTCAGCTCTTCTACGAGGGACTGGGTCTGCCCCGGCGCGAGTGTGAGACCGAGATGGAGTTTGCGCGGCGTGTTCCTTCCCACCTGCGCGTCCGCACCGAGCAGGTGAAGCGTCTCGCGCTGCTGTACGCAACGTGCGAGTATGGCGAGGCGCTACCGCAGGCCAACACCGTCGAGGAACTGCGGGAATTGTGGGCTGAGCTGGTGGCTTCTGTACAAGCCGCGCGCGAGGCTCGCAGCGCGGTGGCCAGGCGGCTATAGCCACCGGTCGAGAGGCGCGAAACCGGGCCGCGGCGACAGGGTGAGAGTGGCAGGGTCGGGCCGCCGCCCCGCGAAGTCTCCTGACCGCGTAGAAGCCGAGCTGCCCAGGCCCACCTTTGCCGCTGGGAGGTAATAGCTGCGCACAACAGCAACCGCGACCTGCCACCAGGCCAATACCCGGTGACCCGAGCCCGCCGCGTGGACATCGGCCTGAGACCACCCTTTGACCCCAATACCTGGGACCTGCGGGTCACGGGTCTTGTGACGGCACCATTGCGGTTGACCTGGGCGGAATTCCTGGAGCTGCCAACGGCGCAGGTGCAGGCCGATCTTCACTGCGGGGGGTGTGGGAGGGCACGCGTGTGCTGGAGCTGTTGCAGCGGGCGAGAGTCGTGGCGGAGGCGCGCTTCGTGTACGTGGCCTGCGCCGATGGATACTCGACAAGCCTGCCGGTCAAGACGGTGAGCCGCCGCGACGTGATCCTGGCGCGGCTGCGCAACAGCGAGCCGTTGCCCGCGGACGAAGGCGGGCCGATACAGCTCATCGTGCCAGGCCTATACGCCTACAAATGGGCGCGATGGGGGCGTAGCCTCGAGCTGCTCGCCGACGACTGCCTTGGGTACTGGGAGACCCGGGGCTACTCGAACACAGCGGATGTGTGGCGCGAGGAACGCCGCGCATGGTAATAGCCGACGGCATACCTCAGTGGGTCCCACGGCTTTATCCAGGAGCCGTGTGAGATGCTGGCGAGAACATCTGGCAATCTGGATTCCCGGGAGGAAACCCGTGTCACAGCCTCTATCATGTACGCGCCACACAGGTCGACCAACGGGCCTAAAGGCGAGCCTGTTGCCGTTGTGCCTCATCTGCGGTGCAGCCTGGGGCCAGACAGTCGAACTGGCAAATCGTGTGGCCGTGCAAACCGACGAGGTCCTGGTGCGCCCTAACCGGGACTGGACGGTGCGAGTGCGGGCCCCCGGCGCCGAGGGCGACCTCGTAGTCCTGTGGCTCGAGGCACGGCTGCACGTGCCGGGGTCCAAGGGTGGCGGCTGCAACCTGGTACTACGCCTCTTCATCGACGACCAAGTGCTGGTCGAGAGCTTTTCGCGCCCGCGTCTGCTGAACAAGCCCCCCTTCTTCGATTTCGCCGGAGGCCAGTATCACTTCTCGTGGTTCAGCCGCCCGCGTAACAGTTGGATGACCCTCTTCGCCGATACCTATGACGTCAACACCGTAGGTACAGGCCAGGACACTGGCTACTTGTTCGACCTGGGTGGCCTGGTGCAGCCCGGCGAGGAGTTCCGGCTGCGAGTGCAGTATGCGATCCCGGATCTGCCATCTATGCTCAAGCAGGATGCGCCGCTGGCAGTGCGCAACGTGGTGGTTGGAACGCTGAGCGCCGAGCATGTCCAAGAGCTGCGCGATGCGGCGCTCGAGGGCGCAAAGGAGCGCCAACACCACCTGACGATACAGGTCGATGTGCCAGAAGCCGAAGCGCCAGGCGAGGTCCCCTATGAGATCGCCTGGTCGTGCCGCAAGGAAAGCCCGCCGGCACAAGTAGCCTTCGATCGCTTACAGAGCTGGGAGGCTTGGGTCCTAGGTCAAGCGGACGTAAGGGTAAGCGTCTCCCGCGCACAACGCCTATGGCATGAGCAGGTGGCACGCATCCGAGTGGACAAGGGGCCGAGCTTCTGGCTGGTGCTTCATCCTCCCAGGCCTGTGCTTCTGCCGGCCAGCATCGACGCGGTTAACTGCTGGGTCTACAGCAACCACAACTATGGGGCCACTGGTGCTCCTGTCGACATGATAGTGACGATAGCGGATTCGCGTGGGGCGGTGTTGGACCTGTCAGCCGGGCAACTTCGCGGCGACTATTGGGAGATGCGGCAGGCTGTGGCTCGGCCCGAGGCCTTGGCCCGTCTCAAACCGCCCCTATACTTTGACAGCCTCACCCTCTTGGGGGGACAAGTGAAGAAACCCCTGGTGATGTATTTGGAGTCCCTCGCCTTCTTCAAGCGCGAGCGCAAACCCTACACAAAGCTGGGGCGGCTGCCCAAGCCTGGCTTTCCGACGACTGAAGATAATATGCTGCCTCCATCGCCGAAGGGCTGCCGAATCTCGGCCGAAGCAACGGCAGATGGCAAGGGTGCTGTATTCACTTCACTGTCCCCTACGGGCACGCTGCGCTATACGGTCCCATGCCGGCGCGGCGGCTTCTCGGATGTGGTGGCGCGCTTCGGCAACGGACCCGACTTCCGACCACTGGCCGGCGGCGGGCCGCAAATCGCGACACCTGACGGCCCTGTCAGCGCGGCTGACAGCGATCCGCGATTGGTACGCACCGTCCTGCAACGGGACCGACTCACGGCCCGTTGGCGCTTCGACTGCGGCGGCGTCACGGGCGAGTACGAGGTGTCCTATCAACTTCGCGGGCGAACGCTGATCGTTGATGTGTCCTGCCCAAGCGGCGTCGCCGAAGGCCTGAGCCTGGGCGAGGTGCGCGATCTGCCAGACGCGAAGGGGATCGAGATACCCTACCTCGTATTCGACCGCCCACCGTCGCCGCGCGTGGCCCTCGGTGCAGGGCTCTTCACCTCGGTCCTCGTCGACTGGTATCACTCAAACTGCTCGGTCCTCAACACAACACGGGCGGCCTCGGAACCCATCAACGGCGGCTTGCCCATCAACGGCGGCACAACCTATACACCCCTGACGAACGGTAGACGCAACGACCTGGTGGATCGTGTGCTCGTGACCGTATCGCCACACATCGAGGACACCTTCCCCACCATCGCTACGCCGCGGTCCGAGCGGATCGAGACGCTGGCGCCGTCACTGTTCGTGATGAGTTCGCATTTCACGCCCAAGTACTACCGCACCCTGAGGCGTTACGGCCTAGACAGCGTCATCGCCATGCACTTTGCGGGGCTATGGTGGAGACGTACGGGCGAGGGCTTCGCAATGCGCTGGCGGCCCAGGCCTGAGCTGAGCGAGCAGGATGTCTCCCAGTATCGTGCAGATATCAAGAGCCTTGGTTATGAATGGGGCATGCTTGTGAATTACACCTGCTACTTCCCGCTGAATGAGTACTGGGATGAGAACCTGTGTGCTCTGACCCCGCTCGGGCGTCTGGCCGACGGCTGGTATGGTCACTACGACACCAAGCCCAATGCCATGGCCCGGTTGGCACGGACCGTGGGTGAAAAGATACGCGAGCGCTATCCTACCGACTGTGTGTACCTGGACGTCCACACCAACTGGGGAGGCTCTGCGGTGGACTACGAGGCGGGCGTCGAAGGTGCCGGCACGGCGCGGGCCACCATCCTGGGCAACGCTGAGTGCCTTCGCGAGGTCCACAACCAGCACAGGGCACTCTGCAGTGAGGGCATACGTCGGTGGATGTATGCGGGCCTGGCGGATATGGACTATGCGCAATGGGTAGATGTCATCAAGCCTGAAAACAAGCTGCTGCTGCCCGACTTCGACCTGTTGCGGATCCATCCCAAGCAGATAGGCACGGCCATGGGCTATTCGCCGACTTGCTTCTTCAGCGAGGAGGGGCTGAAGGAGTATAGCCGCGACCCCGGCAGGGGGACCGACCACCAGCCCTTCTACCACTATGTTGCGGCGACGCTGGCCCATGGGCACTCGGCACTCTTCGGCTATGGCTACTTTCCGTCGCTGGCTCGGACTCTTCACTACTATGCCCTGCTGTCGGGGCCACAGGAGGACTATCTACCCGACACCGTGGCCAATATAGCTTGGTACTCAGAGCCGCAGGGCCGCTTCATATCCACCAGTAACGCCCTGCGCAGCGGTGTGAGAGAGGACGGCAAGCTGCGGGTGACCTACAGCGGCGGCCAAGTGGCGTATGTTAACTACCATGCGAAGAATACCTGGGCCCTCAGTGTGGGCGAGCGAGGCTACCTGCTGCCGCCGTACGGTTGGGTGATCAGCAAACCGGGCCGAATCCTGGCCTACAGTACGCTGGTGAATGGGCGCCGAGTGGACTACGTGGACTGCCCGCGCTACGTCTACCTGAATTCCGGCAACAAGCCGGCCACGGAGGGCGCAGTGACGGTGGACGGCGCAGTCTTCATTACCAAGGGCAAACCTCTTGCCGTAGTGCCCTGCGGCGACCTTGGGTCGTGGAAGAGTGAGGCTGGCGAGCGCTATCCGGTTTTCCAAGACCTGGTGCCAGCCGGGCCACCGCCCGATCGAGGCGTCCGGTTGTTGCGCGTCAACGCAGCGGCACTGCTGGGAGTGGCAGAGGACGCCTCTGTCACCGTGGACCAGCGCGACGCAGAGGGGCGCGTGGTCGCCACAGAGAAGGCTCTGGCGGGGTCCGTAGCCCTCACGCCGGATGCCAAGACAGTTGACTACACGCTGGAATGACGCGGGCGGTTAACGCGCGTCAGGGCCTTGCCGAATAGGGCGTCCTCAGACCAGTGGTACCTCGACCGGCTGGCCCGCCTCGGCCGCCGCGTTGCAGGCCAATGTGACCGCGCATGTCTGCAACCCGTCACGATAGGGACAAGGTGAGAGGGCCGGGCTGCCCGCCAACACCGCAGCGACGAAGCTCTGGTCGATATTGGGTGTGGGCTGCGGCTCGGCCGTGACCTCCAGCTCCTGCTCGGGCGCCGGTTCCAGATGGTTGCGGTTGGTGCTCCAGCACAGAATCTGATCGCGCAGGAGGAACTCCAGCTCGCCGCGCCCAGCGCCCTTATTGAGCATGGGCGAGGTGGACAACGTGCCCAAGGCCC
>JAKORR010000556.1 GCA_029777735.1 Armatimonadota bacterium
AAGGTAAGTGTCTCGAGCAGACGAAGATTGGATCCCAGGGGGAAGAGCTATGCTGCGTGTCGCTATTATCGGTGCTGGCCGCGGGTCGGGTCTCATACCCATCTTCCAGGCTCATCCTATAACTGAAGTCGCGCTGGTCTGCGACATTGTGCTGGATCGCGCCAAGGCACTGGCTGAGCGTCAGGGAGTACCAGTGGCAACCGACAGCTTCGACGAAGTGTGCGACCGTGACGACGTAGACCTGCTGTACATCGCCACACCGCCTGACTGCCACGTGCCTCAGTCCGTACGAGCCCTGGCTGCCAACAAGCACGTCCTCTGCGAGGTGCCCGCTCTCTGGGAACTCCATGAAGCTAAGGAGCTGGTGAGTGCCGTCCAAACTTCCCAGGCCCAGTATATGATGGCGGAGAACATGGCTTACTTTGCCTGGGTGCAGAGCTTCGAGAGAATGATCGCGGAGGGCTACATCGGCGATCCCGTGTACGCGGAGTGTGAATACGTACATGATCTGCGCGAGCGCATGTCGGTCCCAGAGAGTGAGGCGCAGGAGGGGGACCGCCGTACCTGGCGTGCGAGGATCGGCCCAGCTCAATACTGCACTCACGACCTTGGCCCAATCCTGCGCATGTTTCACGACCGCGTCGCGACAGTGGTGGGCATGAGCACCAGCAGCCACACACTGCCCGAACTGGGAGTTATCGACGCGGAGGCAATCCTATGCCGGACTGTGGGTGGGCGTGTCGCCAAGTTCCTCGGAAGCTTTGTCAATGCGCGAAGTGAGTGCTTCCACTACTTCTCCGTCTACGGAACGCGCGGTGTGCTGGAATCGCCACGGACTGCCGGGGAGCCCTACCGGTTATGGGGCGACGCAATTCCCTACGCCGAAGGTCCAGTGGCAATGCGCCTGGGCGCCAATCATCCTGAGCTTGTCGGGAAGGTTCCAGGCGGTGGCCATGGGACTTGCGAATGGCTTATGGTCGATGATTTCCTACGGGCGATAGAGGACGGCGTGCGCCCGCCGGTGGACGTGTTCGAGGCGCTGGACTGGAGTTTGCCGGGTCTGTTAGGGCATCTTTCAGCGCTAGAGGACGGCAAGCCAATGGCGGTACCGGACCCACGGCAGTGGATATGATGCGCGACGCGAAGAGAGTCCGAAACTAAAAAAGACAGCTTAAGGGCTTGACAGGCACAGAGAGGTAGTGTATAGTTCTTCCTAGTAAAGTATAAGTTTGGCCCGGTGGCCTTGTTCAGGTCTTAGCGGCCGAAGCGACTGCAGCATAAGCTGAAACAAGAGCGCCCCCTTGGCAAGCGCCCAGGCTGCCTATCGGGCCATGTTCCGCCCACTAAGAACCTTGTGACGCCGCACGGGCGGAGCGGAAGGAGCATCGAGCTGCCTTAGGCCCCGGAGGCAGCTCGATGCTTTGTATACAGACATCTACCTCGCTCTCCAGTGCTCACACCATCTCGCCTGGTCTCTCGGCTGCACCCGACCACAGCAGTCCGCACTGGGAATCCTAGTCCTGTCAAAGGGAGGAACAGGTGTGATGACCTTTGAGCCCAGGCAGTTAATGCGGCATGTGGAGAAGCTTTGCGACCTCTCACCGCGCCTTACAGGCACCCCGTCTGAGGCGGCCGCTGCAGACTACACAGCAGCAGCCCTCGAGCGCGTCGGCGCTGAGGTGACGCGGCAGGTCTTTCCCATCACTAGATGGGAATGTCGGGACGTTGCCGTCGAGGTGCGTCGCGGGCACCAGTGGCACAGCCTGCGGGCGCTGCCGATCGGTCATTCCCCCTCCACCCGCGGGGTCGTGGAGGGGGACATGGTCGTCGTCGAGCATCTAACCGCCGACAACCCAGCCCTACGCGCCTGTGCTGACAAGATCGCAGTAGTGCTGGGGATGTGGGGCGAGGACGCAGCGAACCTAGACTCTCTGGCGCGGGCAAAGCCAGCCGCCGCGGTGTTCCTCGATGATCGTCTGCCGTCCTACGAGCCAGTGCAGGATTCTTTGCCTATGGGATGGGTGGACAAGCTGCGAGTGCCGGCTGTGACCATCCCCTATTTCGAGGGCTGGGATCTTGTGCGTCAGCCCGGCAGGCTCCGCGTGCGCGTAGACTGCCTCGTGGAGAAGGGCGAGTCGCAAAACGTCATCGCTCGGCTGGTTGGCTCGCACCCAGGCGCCGGTGGCATATTGCTGAGCGCCCACCATGACTCCGTGGCGATAGGACGTGCCGCCGACGATGACGCCACAGGTGTGGCTTGTGTGCTCGAGCTCGCGAGAGCTTTGGCAAGCGTACCTCGTCGGCGTGACGTATGGGCGGTAACCTTCGGCTGCGAGGAACATCTCTCCGTCGGTGCCGAAGCCTTCGTGCGCGAGGAGGCCCACCAGGCGCATCGCCTCGCCACCGTCATTAATTTCGATAGCTGTGGGTCACTGTTCGGGCGGACTCGGGCGCTGGTGACTGGCGAGCCAGCCCTCCAGCGCTGGGTCCACCGCCAAATCGCGCGGCTCGGTGAGCAGGTCGTGGTGGAGGCTGATGTATCACCCTACTCCGACCACTTCTTCTTTACGGCCGCGGGCGTGCCGGCAGTGTGGTTCTATCGCACTAACTTTGTCGGGGGACGGTGGTACCACCATCAGGCGCTGGACTGCGAGGAAGTAGTTGGCCCAGAGGCTTTGGCGTCGGTGGCGCGGACTGGCTTCGCACTGGCAAGGGAGCTAGTCCGCAGCGAGCGACTGCCCTACCCGCGCCGTATACCCGACGCCCAACTGGAACGGATCCGTCACCTGGAACGCACGATGGCCACCTGGCCACCGCGCTGATCCTCGAGCAGAGCGGTGTGGCAACAGCCACAGCCTGCTAGGAGAGACGCCCGCCAACGGAGGGGCGCTATCGGTCGCGCGACAGCACGTAGTAAGTGGCTGCCTCCAAGGCATCTCGGCCGACGCCCCTGGGTAGGTCTGCCAGGAAGGTCCGCGCTTGAGCAGCATAGCTCTCAGCGATCTTCTGTGCTTTCCGGTCGATCTTCAGCCTACGCATCTGCTCGACCAAGTCCTCCAGAGCCGGCGCCGAAGCGTCGTCCTCCCGCAGAGCGCTAATCTGCTCGCGCAAGGCCCCGTCTGTGTCGGCTTGCAACGCCAGAATGACCACGAGGTTTGGCTGACCGGTGACGAGGTCCTGGCCTACGGGCTTGCCGGTTACCTCGGGCCGACCGAAGATATCCAGCATGTCGTCGGCTATCTGAAAGGCGATGCCAAGGTCACGGCCGTAGGCACCGAGCAGTTGAGCTGGCTGGAGATCGGCACCCACCTCAACCGCCCCGATCTCGCAGGCCGCTGATATCAGCGCCCCTGTCTTACCTGCTGCTCCGGCATAGTAGGCGCGTTCGTCCACCTCGTGGGAGGACATCATGTGGAACTCTGCCTCACACATGCGTCCCACAGCCGTCGCCAAGAGCGACAGCGATCGGTGCCGCGACTGCAGGCACAGGCGATGGTAGGCCAAGGCCGCCAGATAGTCTCCGGCGAGCAGCGTCGGCCCCAATCCGAACTCCTGGGGTATGGTGGGGCGACCTCGGCGCAGGGGAGCCTTGTCGATGAGGTCGTCGTGAAGCAGGGAGGCCAGGTGAACCGCTTCCACAGCCACCGCGGCCCTATACAACATCTCGTCCTGCTGCCCCAGCACCCGGAAGACACGGGCACTCAGCAGTACCAGAGCGGGTCTTAGACGCTTGCCACCGCTGACGATACGCGCGTGAATCTCAC
>JAKORR010000557.1 GCA_029777735.1 Armatimonadota bacterium
CGCTACTGAAGCTCGATGACGAGCACCTCGTGATCGATGACAGTCGGCACCTTGTAGGCGCCCTCAGCGTCGGGCCTTAGATCCATCCCGGCGACGGCCAGTCGCGCCGACTTGATCTTCCATGCCACGGGCGTGATAGCTGCTCCCTCGACCGGTGTCAGCACGCGTTGGGCGAGTTGGGCCGTGCCCTTCGCTTCCTGGTCGGCGTCGCTGGCTGTCGAGGATGCGGCGGCCGGGCGCGCGAGGCCGCGGAAGCCCGTGTCTCCATCAGGCATAAAAAAGGACACGTTGAGGAGGTGGATGTAAACGGATCTGCGCTCCGGGCCCCACATCGGATTGACCACGAGCCACGTTGGGGCGTCGACCTCCAGGGGGAAGGGCACGCCCAGCACGAGTTGAACAAGGCGTTTTGCTAACTTTGCGTCGCGCTCGCGTGCATAGACCAACCCCGGGTCGCGGGGCAGATAGGTGACTCGCCCTCGGCCCACGGCCGCAGTCCGTTCCTCCTGCGTCACGCTGCAGTCGCCCATCTCGAAGGCCTGGTCGAGGCAGGCCTTAGGCAAACGCTCACCCCACTCGTCGTATAAGCCTGTGTCGGCTGTGGCGACGAGGTGACCGCCCGCCCGCACCCAGCGCGCCAGCTCGGTCACCATCTTGCCAGACAAGGCAGCCGTGTTGGGCAGCAGGAGCACCCGGTAAGACGCCAACTGACCGGCCTGCAGCTCATTGTCGAACACAAAGTTGAAGGGTAGATGGTTCTCCGTCAACAACATCCATGTGCCTAAGATGCCGTCGCGATAGTCGGTGAGGTTGTCTGTGCCAGGAATGTGCCCATAGAAGTCGTGCGTGTTCTGGGACAGCACTACGCCTAGGTGCCGTACGGAATCGCGCGAGAAATACGGCTCGCGCAGCTTCACGGCCTCGTGGATGCGCCGCCCGACCTCTGGCGGACGTACCATGCCACCGTGCCATGGCGTCGTGCCGTGCGCCAGCGCGGAAAGCATGAACAGCCGCATGGTGAGCTCGTGCCGTTCGACCTGTTCTCTCGGGCCGTCAGGGTTCCAGGTTGTCTGCGAAGTCCGCCAGATGTCACTATGTTCAGGGTTCAGATCGTGACTCACCCGCGACTTGAACCCCAGCATTACCCACTCCAAGTGAGGGGCATTCGCGTACCCGTGTTGAGACACACCGTAGTCGGACGTGCGCCACATTGGGATCGCGGTCTCCCAGTCCTTGTTCGCGAAGGGCCAGATGTTGTAATTACAAGTGACCTGGAGACCCTGCTTCACCTGCCTCATGGCGTCGCGAAAGTGCTTGGCTACCTCCACAAGTTTCTCGTTGCGCCATCGGACCCAGCGGCGGAAGACGGGATTGCTCCAGTCAACCCGCTCGGGCTGATCCAGACCCGTTTCTTCCCTGAACTTGGCGCGGCAGTAGTCGCAGACACAGCCCGGCTGCGAGGGGTGTGGAATGCCGCTCAGGTAAAAGCCGTCGAAAAACACACCGTCCACGCCACTGTATTCCACTGCCTCTGCTAAAACCCTAGCATGGTGCTCGCGGTAGGGCGAGGAAACGACACACATACCGATCCGAGGCTTATCTACCTGCCTCCCGGGCTCCAGGATGAACTTCATTGTCCAGCCGGGGAACTGCTTGGCGGGCTGAAGATCCTCCGCATCGCGCAGGTCTTGAGTGTTGAAGGGCAGCCAGCCGATGACGGCAATGCCCCGCTCGTGGCATGCCTTGACCGCCCCCGGCAGCCACTCGGGGTCCATGCCCTTGGCGTGGGGCGCGTACTGGGAGGGGTAGTTGGCCCAACCGGCGCCATTCATCAGCCCAAGCGTCACCACATTACACAACTGGTGCTGCAGGATGGAGACATAAGTCTCGACCTCCGCCTTGGTGGGGCGCCATTCGATCCCCCGCAAGCGGTCCTGCAGGGGACGGTCAGCTTCTCGTTCCACGGTGGACACCTCCGCCAGGAGTTGTACGCTCTCACCCGGCCTTAGCGGCCGGACGCTGATTTCGTCGACGGCGGCGCACAGCAGCCGCTTGTCCCGCTGCCCTGGCTGGACTGGATCCAGGGCCGTGAAGACCAGCGTGACGGTGCGTTCATTACCTAAGACCTCTGCAGGCAGGACAAGGGCATAGTCCCAGGTAAAGTCACCCAGGCCCCCTGTCCTTGTCTTCCAGTCGCCTACCGACAGCTCCAGCCGCCTGCTCGACAGCGCCCGCATTCGCAGCACGTTGTCTACACCAGGGAACACGGGCACGTCCTTAAGTACGAAACGGTTTGCTGCCCAGCGGAAGGTACGTGTACGGAAAAAGGCACTGCGGCTGTTTGGGTTGGGGCCCTCGCGGCCATAGAAACCCTCGCCAATGTGGGGCTCGTCGGCGGGCGAGCCAAGGTCGATAAGGTGGGGCTGCGACGTCTGCTCCTGGGCCTTGCCGCGGCCAGACGTGACCAAGACGATCAGCGAGAGAATCGCCATCAGCACCAGAGGTCTGATGCGGCAGAGACGCCGAGCAACTTCACGGCCTGAGCCTCGCGCTGGGCGAATCGTAACACACAGTCTGGAGGCAGGGTGCGATACGCCGCAGAGTGGGTCTCCACTGCCCAGATCGTGTCGCCTCATAGTGGTCTCCTGTTACCTGTTCCACCGCGGACCGGAGCGGTCCTCTAGCCACACAATCGGGAGACCTCCCAAGCACCCGGTGCACAACAATCCCTCCCTCTCCCACGCAAGCAACAGGCCGGATCACCCACTCCTCTTGTCACGACGCGCCGCAGGGGTTCGGTCGTGCTCTCCTACCAGCTCAGGCCTGGGAGGTTCGTCTTGATCGCCTCAACTGCACGCTCGATCGTGCCGAGCTTGTCCTCGGCCTGGATCGTCAGTGACCAGCGTACGAAGCCCTCGCCACAGTCGCCGTAGGCCGTTCCGGCTATGGTGAGCACGCCCGCCTCCTGCAACAACGCCTTGGCGAAATCGATGCTCGTGTATCCTCTGGGTACTGGAGCCCACAGGTAGAAGGTCGCTTTGGGCGGCTGGACGGGCCACGCCAGTGACTGGAGGCCCGCTACCAGCGCGTCGCGTCGTTCCTGGTACTGCGCTCGCACCCACGACACCCACTCATCGTAGTGCTCCAGTGCCGCAATGCCCGCCCGCTGAATCGCCATGAAGGTGCCCGAGTCCACGTTGCTCTTCACGACTGACAGGGCATCCACGATCTCTCGACCGCCCACAGCCCAACCCACCCGCCAGCCCGTCATGTTGAAGGTTTTCGAGAAACTATGAAACTCGATGCAACACTCCTTCGCGCCCTCAATCTCCAGGATGCTCGGTGGCTCGAAGCCGTCATAGGCCACCTCGCAGTAGGCTGCATCCTGACAGATGATTAGATTCCACTTGCGAGCGAACTCCACAGCCTCCGCGAAGAAGTCTTTTTGTGCCACGGCGCCGGTCGGATTGTTCGGGTAGTTCAGGAACAGCAGCTTCGCCTGCTTGCGCACGCTGATCGGGATCGCCTCGAGGTCCGGTAGGAATCCCCCGGCCGGGTCCAGCGGCATCGGGAAAGCTGCACCGCCACACCACATCGTCTGGACTTTGTATACGCTGTAGGCCGGGTCGGGCACGAGCACAACATCGCCCGGGTCTATGTAAGCCCACACGATATGTGCCAGCGCCTCCTTCGACCCAATGCAGGACTGAATCTCCGTGTCCGGATCGATCCGCACCCCAAAGCGGCGGCCCATGAAGCGAGCAATGGCCTCCTTGTACGACGGAATCCCGTAGCCGGACTCGTCATACTGGTGCGTCACTGGATCTCTCGCAGCCTCACCCAGCGCGTCAACCACGAAGCCAGGCGTCGGCATGTCTGGGTCGCCGATTCCGAAGTCGAGAACCTGTCGGCCCTCTGTCAGCAGCTTAGACTTCAGCATCGCTACCTCCCGGAAGGGATAGGGGGGTATGCGCTGCAGCCTCTGCGCACGCGGAAGATTCACTGAGCTACCTCCTTTTCGCCTCGTCCGCAGAACATTGTGCTCCAAGCTCTCGTCTGCGAACATTGGCCGAAAGCTTAACCTCAAGCCGCCGTCCAAGGCAAGACTTAGGTCGCCTGAGGAAATGTTCGGATGTCTGAGTGTATAGGAAAGCGGGTACGTGGTAAATTAGGCAGGTAGCGAGTGCTAAGGCTGAGGAAGAGAGAGCTAACAATGCAGCCCGACAGTCTAACGGCGACACTAACAGATGCGACAGATGCAAATATGCCAGTGATCTGACGGACGAACAAGAGGCTTTGATAGAGCCGTTGTTACCGCTGTTAGGGTAGAACAGGTGGCCACGGCGCCGGGACACGCGGAAGATAGTCAACGCCCTACTGTGTACACTGTACCTGGCACGCTCAGGCTGGCGGATGTTGCCGAAGGACTTCCCTCTGTGGTCTACAGTGTACTGGCATTTCTGGCGATGGAGGGGAGAGGGTAGCGGCGGTCTTGCAGGAGCAGGTGCGCCGCAGAGCGGGACGGGAGGCTTCGCCAAGCGCCGCCATAATAGACAGCCAGAGCGTCCGCACCATGGAGAAGGGGAGCCGCGGGGATACGACGCGGCAAGAAAGTGAAGGAGCAGAAGCGTCACCTTTGGCAGACACTCTGGGGCTTATCTTGGCTGCAATGAGATATTCAGTAAATAATATACAGAATCGGACAATAGGGACAGAGAACCGCGTCACGATCACATCCTCCAAGGAGGACGCCTCGCCAGACTGGCGCCGTAGTGCGGACAAGAAAGCCAGGAGTGTCGCGCCGCTCCGGTGTTCTCCTCAGATCTCTACCTCGACCGTCGCTCCCAGTCGCCGGAGTTTCTCGTCGAAGTTCTCATACCCACGATAGATCTGGATCGCGTTTCTCACTCGGGACCTGCCGACAATGCCCAACGCCGTCAGGGCAAGCGCGGCGCCCCCGCGCAAGTCCGGCGACGTAACTTCTGCCGGTCGCAAGGCCTTTCCGCCTTGGACTATCGCCGTGTTCCCGTATTGTGTGATATCTGCCCCGAATCGCCTCATTTCCTCCACGTATTGAAACCTATTCTCGAATCTCGTGTCTGTGATGGAACTCTCTCCCCGTGCAAACAACGCTATCGCCGCGAAGATCGGTTGCATGTCCGAGTTGATTCCTGGATATGGCGCCGTGAAGATGTCAAAGGGCTGCAGTTCCCCAGGCCGCCAGGCCCGCACCGCGTCTTCTAGCTTCTCTATCCTTACTCCCGCGTCACTCAGCGCCCTACACTCCCACGACGAGTAACGCAGATCATAGTCCCGCAGTATGATATCCCCGCCTGTTATCCCAGCTCCCACCATGTACGCCGTTGCCTCATCCCATCCCGGCATCACGGCCCGTGAGCAGCTTCCCCCAAGCCCCCCAGTCCCTTCCACTTCGATGACCCTCTTGCGCACCGTGATCCGCCCGTTCATCGCCTTCAGCAGTTCTGCCAACTCAATGTTCTCGGGCCGCGTGTGCGAGTTCTGTATGGTCGTCCTCCCCTGGGCGTAGCACGCGGCGATCATGATGTTCTGTGTTGCGGTGGTCGAGGGCAGCCTCAGCGTGAAGTCCGTCCCTTTCAGTGCCCCCCCGTACACTTGAATGCCCTCTTCCGTTTCTTCTATCCTCGCCCCCAACGCCCGCAGCCCCTCGATATGAATATCCACTCCTCTTTCTCCTATCGGGCATCCCCCGGGCAGCGGCAGGAAGGCGTCCTCGCCCAGCGCCGCTGCCACCGACAGCAGCAGAATCGACGACCGTATCTGGTGGGCAAGCTCAGCTGGTATTCGGCTCACCGACAAACCGGCCCGCCGCAGCCGCAGCGTTCTTCCTTCTACCTGTATCTCCGCGCCCAGGGCCCTCATTAGCTCAATCACTACCTCGATGTCGCGCAGGGCCACGGGCACGTTCGTCAACGTTACCCCATCCTCCGATAGACACGCGGCGATGATCATGGGTAGGGCCGCATTCTTGGCCCCAGAGATGCTCACTTCGCCCTCCAATGGCTTCCCCCCCTCTACTACCAGAGCGTTTGGCAACATCCCACCAACACCTCCTGTTGCCTCAGGATCCTGTGCTGAGAGGATCGCTTGGGGCTTTTGTTCTCTTCCCACGCTCAGACTTCTGGATCCCCTGGTCTTGTCCTCACGGCCTCAGGGCCGTGGGGCCCTATCGGTGTGTCTCTGAGCCTCTGCGCCGTTGTCTACCGGAGCCACAACACGGCGCACAGACGTGCGCTTCGCTCTGGTCGCTATAAGCGCCACACCCGCCACCACCAAGGCCTGGAACACCGAGAAGCCTATCGCCGAGTCCAAGTCTTGTCTGGTTGCATACCACAGACGACTCGCCGCGAATAGCAGCAGGATCTCCCATAGCCCATTCACATAACGCTTCAACCAAACGTGTATACGCGCCATCAACACCCCGGCGGCAAACAACATGACCACAATCCCTATCGTCCCAAAGTTCAGATAGGCCTCCGCAATCTGCGAGAAGCCCCATCCTATGCCCCTCGCATGAAGGTCCTGTGGCACCAGAAGCCCCG
>JAKORR010000558.1 GCA_029777735.1 Armatimonadota bacterium
ACCTGTCAGGAGGTTTGACGGGTCTGTCCTGATACATCGCGTGATGCACGGAGTGCGCGACCTTCTCGCGCGGACGTGTCGGCGGGGCGGCTGGCCTACGATGGCTCGTTGTTGGAGGGCTCGCATAGAGGCCTAGTGCGGCGGTCTTGAAAACCGCTATGTCGGCAACGGCATCGTGGGTTCGAATCCCACGCCCTCCGCCAGAAGTGTCCTACTCGAACCCGAGGGGTGGTTGCCCCTCATGGCGACGAGTACGTCACTGAGGCTAGAAGCAGCGCCTCGGGCCTGCGTAGCGCAAGAGCTACGTCGGCTCGGGGCGCTGCTTTCGTGTTCGGCTTTGGCAGCGGTTAGTCCGCCGTAGACGCGTGCGGCTGCCAAGATCTCGCGGACGGGTTCCTTGAACTCCTGGTCCTGCACGCCTTGCTCGTTAACGTAGAGCTTCAGGAAGAAGGCGTCGTTCAAGAGTCCTCGGGCGTGATCTGTGGCGTCTCGGTAGAGCCCCTCGACGTCTTGGATGAGCCGCATGGTGCGGGTCAGCCTGTCTGCGCCGACAGATAGGGCAAGGCTGCTGCTGTCGCGGTCGCTCTCGATGCGAGCCCGATCCTCGCGCAGCTGGGCGAGCCGAGCTCGGATCTTCTCCTGTGGGAGGCCCTGCTCGGCGAGGTCGATGAGTCGTTCCTCGCGGCTGTCGAGTTCAGCCAAGCGTGTGGTCAGGGTGTCGTGAAGTTCTCGGAGAGTGACTTGCTCTTGGCTGAGGGCTTCGTCCACTGCCGCGTTGACCGTGCTGATGAAGCCGTCAGGCAGACGGAGCGTGCCGTAGTGGCGCACGACGTAGTCCTCGACCAGAGCGACGGGGAGGTGCGGTAGGTCGCACTCACCCTTCTGGCGTCCTATACAGACGTAGTACTGGTACGTAGTGCCTCTGCCACCCCGGCTCACGCTATAGACCAGTTTGTTGCGCCGTCCAGCTTGGTGGCAACGGTCGCAGTAGAGCTGCTTCTTCAGGTAGTGGAAGTGGGTGCGGTCGCGCCGGGTTGGCGCTGAGCGCTCCGCGTAGACGTCCTGAACTAGGGCGAACAGTTCGGGCGTAACCAGCGGCTCATGACGCCCCTTGAACGTCTCGCCTTTGTAGCGGATTAGCCCGAGGTAGTACGGGTCGCGCAGGAGGCGATGCCAGGTGGAGTCGGTGACGACTTTGGCGTTGGGGCGTCGCCTGGTGACTCGTGTGCGTAGCCCGCGGTCGGCCATGGTTTCAGCCAGGCGCTGCATGGAGTAGTTGCCCGTGGCATAGAGCTCGAAGGCCTGGCGGACGAGGTTGGCTCTTTCGGGGTCGAACGCGACGGCGCTGACCTTGCGGCCTTCGAACTCCTCCTTGACGTTGAGGTAGCCGAGCTTGGTTTGACCGATCGTGCCCCCGAGCTTGGCCTTGTGGGCCAGCTTGCGAGCGATGTCCTCGCCCTCCGATGCCGAGCGGTACTGGTTGATCGCGGCCAGGATGCCGCGGGTCATCTGGCCGGCTGGCGAGTCATCGATGTTCTCAGTGGCGGATACGAGAGCGACGCCGGCTGCATCCATCTGGATCATGACGAGGGCGTCGTCGATGCGGTTTCGGTTGAGCCGGGAGAGTTGGTAGACCATGACGACGTCAACGTCGCGTTGGCTGGTGATGCGCTGCATCATCTCCTGGTAGGCCGGTCGTCCCTGGACGTTGGTGCCTGAGCGACCAAGCTCTACGTATTCATCGACCACGTTCAGTCCGTCGCGGTCGGCCTTGTTCTGGCAAATGGCGCGTTGGGCAGGCACCGAGAGGCCTTCAGGGTCGTAGTCGGTCTCGACTTGTGACTTGCTAGAGACGCGAAGGTAGAGCACCGTGCGGGTGCCTGGTGCGCTGCCCTGGGGCCTCGGCTGGGTGTCAATGCTGGTCATGACGGTCCTCCTTCCTGTTGGCTCTCGCTCTCTGCTTCTTCGACCGCTACTTGTGCTGGCGCGAGGAGTGGGCCGTCCCACGTCGCGCTACCTGTGGTCAAGAGGCCATCGAGCAGGCCGGTGATGCTCTTCAGGGCCTCTGGTGGTAGCTCCATGAGCCGCGTGACGAGTTCCGGCTCCAGTAATGGGATCTGCTCGGCCGGATAGCCCGCGGCTTGGTAGAGCCGGTAGAGAGGCACTCCTAGCGGCCCAGCCAGCGCGGCGATGTGTGCTGGGTTGATCTTCTGGACGCGGTCGTTCTCAAGTTTGTGGACTTGTCCGACGGCGATTCCGGCTGCCTCACTGAGCTGCAAAATAGTCAGTCCGGCTGCGAGACGCGCATGGCGCAGAAAGACCCCGAAACCTTCAGGGTGCAGATTGCGGCCAGCTTCTGTCCGTGTTTGTGTGTTGTTGGCGTTACTCACCATTCCCATTATACGGATTGATTCACTTTTGTGAAGAGGCAAAAGACGCGCCTGCGATAGCTATTTCCTTCGAATTCATAGATTCCCAAGAGGATTGTGGTGGGAACCGGCGCGCTGGTGAGCACTACCGGTTCCCACCGTGGCGGAAGGGTGGTTGGTGACGTCCGTGGAGTTCTGGCGTCACGGTTTGGTGCTGCGCCCTGTGCGGGTCGTGGCGACCGGTGGGATCGACGGTTGGGTCGAGCTGATGAGCGCGGCGAGGGCCTGGCGTTGCTGCGCCGCTTTCTTCTCGATCTCGGCCGTCAGCTCCTGTGCTTTGGCGGTGATCTGGGGATCACGGGCCAGGGCGGACAGGTGCTGCTCGATGGCGGTGCGGATGGTGTCCGTCACCGTTGTGCCCGCGAGCTTGGACAGCATGGTCAGCCGTGTGTGCAGGTCCTCGTCCAACCGGATGGCGAGCGTCTTCATCGCTCCCTACTCCTTCCTGAGGGTGATTGCCCGGACGTGGTGTTCTCCTCGTCCAGCCACCGCCTCGGGGTGGTGCAGCCGCCGAACCTGATTGGTTCGAGGGGCGGCTGCAGGCTCCCGAGGAGGAGCGGCCGTACGTTTGGTGAGGGTCGGTGCGTCTACTGCCCTAGCTTGAC
>JAKORR010000559.1 GCA_029777735.1 Armatimonadota bacterium
AAGCTCATGGAGAATCCGTAGCGGCGGCGCAAAGGTCAGTTGACTACGCCCTTGCCGCATTGAGTCACACGTACTGTCCGACGTGGAAGGGCAGTGCCTCTGTTGCTTGCGCTGACAATCTCACGCAGATTGTCGGCCTTGGTTCAGAGGTGTACAGGCAGTTGCATGTCCTCCGCGTCAGGCTCGAAATGATCGAGCAGCTGCGGGCTGAGGTGCTGGCCACTGCCGCCTTACAGGGGGTGGGGTGATGGAGCAGTGGATGTGGGTCAGCGACGGGCAGACGCAGGTGGATACTTCGGAACTTATTTCTGCAGCGGTGCAGATGTCCGATGCGCTTGCGGCGGCTCGTCGCGCGGCCATGGTGCTGTGGGAGGTTGGGCACCAGGTTGGGCTCGGCGGAGCGTGGCCTGATGGTTCCATGGGTGCGGTGACAACGCCGCTTGGCGTAGAACTGGAGGAGCAGGTTGCAGTTGCCCAAGTCCAGCTGGTGCAGGTGCGGCAGGACCTGCAACAGTTCACTATTCTCAGCGATCGTCACGCCGAGTGGTTGAGCCAAGCAGCCTTGATCTACGCCGGTGCTGAGGCGGGCGTTGAAGGTTACGCTGCAGCTTGTGCCTCTCTGACTTCTTTAGGGTGTGACTTTCCGGCTGGTCAGGGGTTGGGGGCGCGATTCGGCGCGGGAATGGCACTGTTGGGCGCCCTACCCGCCATGGTGGGACAGTTCCAGTCAAATGGGGGACCGGTAAACGGGACGGTTCCCTCCGGTGGTGTTGAGGCGCAAGCTCACCTTCTTTCAGTCACGGGAACTACGACTGGTTTTCACTCAAGCGTGGTCACGATCGCCCGCTGGTGGAAGTCTTTGGGAGATTTCTTTTCCGGGCGGGGCGGTGGGGTTGTCGTCGCTGACCAGGCAGGCAATGCCGTCTGGGGTTCTCCCGCAACCCTGGCGGTAGGGGCTCCGGTAGCCATTCCGTCTCACCCCGCGGGCAACAACGAGGACGCCGTGGTGCGAGCACGGTCGCGGTTGGACTCCGCGGTCTTGAAGCGGGGATCCGAGGAGGACGTGTTGGCAGCGGCTCTGGGTGGTGGCGGCCAGGTGTCGCCGATGATGCCGTACGTGCCGGATACAAAGGTTGCGACCCCACTCACTGCCT
>JAKORR010000560.1 GCA_029777735.1 Armatimonadota bacterium
CGGCCTTTGATCGACCCTACACACGCCTGGCCTGGGCCTTCTGCCGCGCCTATATGGGAGCCCAAGCTCTGGGGCGTGCGCTCTCCAGCGATCCTAGGCTTGTCCTGTGGATCACGGGGCATGTCCATTACCAGATCGTAGCGCATTGCGACGGCTTGCCAGTGGTGAATGTAGCGGCCGCTGTGGAACAACACAGCAACGGCCCTACGATCCTGGAACTGGCTGGCCGCGAGGTGTGCGTGAAGCGCGTGGATAGCTACTAAGGCCCCTTCAGTGCGCGACGCAGTGCACAGCCTCGGCGCCGAAAACACCTTCCTGACAAAAGCAGGACCAAGGCGCCCTGCGGCGAAATTGTTCTAGCAGAAGGAGGAGGCGTGTGGGTTCTGAAGCGTGCTGCCCGCCGCATCCAGTGTGTGGCAACCAGAAAGCGGGGTGACAGACATGGGTGACGGTCAGCTTACCCCACAGCAACAGCAAGCTCGCACCTATTTTGCCCAGGCCATGGAGCAGGCAAAGCGTGGGCACATTCCTCGGGCGATTGAGCTTGCTGAAGAGGCCGTAGAGTGTGACCCCAAGTACTTGGAATGCCGCCGCTGGCTGGCGGATACCTACGAACAGACCGACCAGCCGCGGCTAGCCAGCAGACATCTGCAGGAGTTGATCCACGCCGACCACGAGGACAAGGAGGCGTGGGCAGCCCTGGAGCGCGTCGACCCAATGGGCGCAGAGAGACTGCAGCGCATGGCCGCAATAGGCCCTGACCCCTTTGTTTCACATCGCCAACGCACCCAGGAAGAGCTTGAGGAATTCGAAGACTTCGAGGAGATTGCCGAAGCCGGTGTTGTGCCTCAGGAGTTGTCGGAGGACCGGCTCGTGCCTACCCACGGCAAGGACGAGGTAATGGGCGGCATAGACGAGTTGGCCGAAGACCTCGTGGAGGAAGACGGAGGCGAGAGTGGGCCTTCCAGGGACGAGTTCGACACTATCGGCGAGGGAGACAAGGGGGAGAAGGTTGAGAGTGTGGAGAGCGGACAGACAGGATCGGAACCCCTGTCCGAGGCTCCCCAGCCCTGGGAGCACGAGCAGGATAGACCCTACCGTGACAAGATGCTGGCCGATCCTCTGCTGGCCCATCTAGTGCAAGTTATCACCGAATCCTGGCGCAGGCCCGATAGCTGGCTGCCGGTGATCGATGTGTGCGCCCATGCCACCAAGGAGCGCTACGGAGAGCTCTACGAGGCCGTAGAGATTGCCCAACAGGTGCTTCGGGCGCCTGCCGTGACCCTGCTGATAGTGCCTGAGAGCAGCCCCCACAGCCTGCCGCTTCGTGAGACAGAGAGGGAGGTGGCCTTCAATACCGGTCTGCTGCGGTGCATGCAGGGCCCGCAGCTTGTTTTCACTGCAG
>JAKORR010000561.1 GCA_029777735.1 Armatimonadota bacterium
AGAGGAGCGATACGTTCTGAGGAAGATCCTGGTGACAATTGCCTCTTGTATCTTTGTCCTGGCCCTGGTTAGGAGTTCGCTAGGGGCACCTCCTCTCCTCAAGCCCGAGGAGCCAGCGGCGCGTGTTGACGGCAAGACCATCACCGTCGGCGAGCTTCAGGCCGAGTGTCTGGCCCGTTTCGGTGCCGAGACTCTAGCGGCAATGATCCAGTACCGAGTCGTTGATGCGGCGGCCCAAAAAGCCAATATCCAGGTCGCCGACAAGGAGATCACAGACCGGATCAAGGCCCTGCAACTGCGCCTCGAAGCTCAGAGGCCTCGCACCGGAGAAGGCTTCCGCGAGTGGCTCCAGTCGCACCGTGTGAGCCTGCGCGAGCTGGCTGCCCAGGCGCGTATGGAACTGCAGCTCGAGAAAATGGTGGGCGACAAGGTCACCGTCAGCGACGACGAAGTGTCGAAGTATTACCAGGCCAACCGCGAGCGCTTCCGGCGTCCCGAACGGATGCTGATAAGCCACATCGCCGTGGAGAAAAAAGAGGACGCCGACCGGATACGTCAGGAGATCATCACCGGCCAGATCACCTTTGCCGACGCCGCGAGCAAGTATTCTATCGACCCTTACGGCCGTGAGAACGGCGGCATCTTTGGTTGGATAGTGCGGGGCGATGACCCTATCCAAAAGGCGGCCTTCGATTTGAAGAAGGACGGCGACATCAGTGAGCCGGTGAAGGGCCAGAAAGGCTTCGAGATCATCCGCCGCGACGCTTATCAGTCCGAGCAGATCCCGCCCTTCGAGGAAGTAGAGAACCTGATCCGCGACATGCTGAAGGCGGATAAGACGCAGCGTCTGTCGCAAGGAATGATGGCAGAATTAATGAGGAACGCGAACATAGAGCGCCTGATCGACTTCAAGTCGCTCAATGAAGACCTCCGCAAGTTGATCGATGCCGCTCAGCAGACCACCGAGGACACCGCGCCGGCTGGAGGCAACAGGTAGCGCTAGAGGATATCTCGCGCGGGGTAGGACCGGGCGGCGTGTGCTCAACCAAGCAGGCTGTAGTTCACGTCCACGGAGCGCAGTGCCTGGTAGGATTCTTGCATTGCGAATTAGGCCCAGTATGTCCTTCAGCTACGAAGGAACTGCTCTTCGACTGTGAGCACTTATGTGAAGTGGACCATCATCTTGTAACGTACAGGCGTGCTGGCTCTGCTCCATATAGGCATCGATGATGAGGTGAGCCTTGCCCCTTGTCTTGCTCCAAGGCCTGATAGAAGCTTCCAAGGTTATCGCACACCAACACGTCCTCCGCCCTAGGCCGTATGCGCATGGAAGAGTCCACGATGTCGGTAAGGTAGCCCAGACACCGTCGCACTTGGACAGATGATACCACAGCGGACTATATTTATTTCTTCAGAAACCGAACAGCATGGGCTTGTAGAGGCCTCTGGCCTCACGGCCGGCCAGACTGCTGGGGGCCTGTAGCGCCCGGCACAGGGGCTTTAGCGCTGCTCCGCGGCCCGATCTCGTCTGCTGACGCAAGTGCTATTGGCGAGGTAGAACCGGAGTGGCACATCGTCTCCCTGTCCCTGGGGCAGGCCGATGCGCGTCGTTGCGATGATCGGGCCAATCGGGAGACTGGGCTCGGGTCTGGCCGCCACGAACAGATCTCCGTGTGTAAGATCGGCTCGGTTCAGCGACAGGTCAACTGCCAAGGCTTGGCAAAGCTTGCCGGGGCCAGAGGTGAGGTCCCGCAGGTCCGCTCTGCCTCGCCTGGCCCGCAGGACGTCGACGCCGTAGGTAGGCTCCAGGGCTCGCACCAAGACCGCCTGGGCGATGCCTGCAAGGCCAGTGACAAAATTAAGACAATAATGTATTCCATAGATGCGATAGACGTAGGCCGTCCCACCTATCTCCCACATTGGCGCTGTCCTCTGTGTGGGGCCCCGGGAGGCGTGGGACCCAGGATCTCCCTCGCCGAGGTAGGCCTCTGTCTCGACGATCACACCGCCGACCAACTCTCCATCAAGCCGGCGCAGCAGAAGGCAACCCAATAGCTCCTGGGCCACGAGGGGAGCCTCGCGGATATAGAAGCTCCGCGGGAGCGGCTGTGGTGAATCCTGCCTCATCCTTGAATAGACCGTGCCTCTCGCCAGTTGCGGGTTCCACGGCTCACCAAACTTATACAGTGCGGCTGCTGTGCCCGCAAGTTGCACAAGACCAGCGGCACTTTGAGCCGCGCTTAGGTGCGGGTAAACGGGGAACCGGCGCTGATAAAAGGCATTGCCCTCCGCGATTCATAGCCCCGAGGGCTTGTGCCTCTGGGACGCTCAGGTCGAGTGCAGGTGGGATGACACTCATACGCAGCAGTGTTTGGAGCGCGTCGGAACCTTTTGCCAATCCCATGCGTCTAAGGGTTTGACAGGTTCAAAATAGGGTACACCTAAAACAACAGAATAGCAGTCATAGGCGCCCGTCCTAAGTGAGCCGAAGGGCCGATATAGGTACCCCTCCCGCCTGTATCGCGTCGAGTCGCGCCGTTAAACTCCCCCCCACCGCCCGGCGGCGCGCGAGGCGAACCTTGACAGGACGGGCGCCTTTTGTTTGAATCCTGCCCACGTGTGGTTTAGCTGCCTCAATGCCGGGGTGGTGGAATTGGTAGACACGCTGTCCTCAGGAGGCAGTGAGCCTAGTGCTCGTGCGGGTTCGAGTCCCGCCCCCGGCACCATAAACGCTTCCCTGAGCCAGCAATGGTCTCTTAATCCTTCGAGCTTCGCCACATGTAACGTATTGGGTGATCAGCGCCTTCCGCCACCTTACCCGCGAGCGTGCCTACACCAGGCCGACAGTTTTGGAGCGCTTTGTTGCAGAACAGAGGTTTAGGGAGAAACAGATGGCCTGGGCGGGGAAAGCACGGTTCCAGCACCGCTAAAGCATGTCTAGAAGCCTAGGGTGCTTTTCTTTTGTTTTGCATCCGTCCAATTTTTGTGAACCTACTCTCAGTCTCAGTGTTTTCAACTCTTTCGCTCAAAGCCTCCGCCCGCGGTCTCTCCCTTCCCACGACCTCCAGCGCGACTTCTCCCGCCCCTGATGGAGCTATCTGCTCCACTAAGCCCTGGAATATTTTTGCTGCATCCTCTTCAGGCCAAGGCTTTCGCGGAAGCGAAAGAGCTATGTACTCAGGAATCTCATCTTGTCCATGCACGAGTGTTGCGGATGATAGGGGCCTGGGGCGACCGGGACACGATTATCCCGTCGAGCACGTCGAAGGCCGCTGTCATGTTGTGTTGTTTATGGGCCTTGGCGCTGGTGGTCTTGATCATAAGCGGTGCGCCACCGCGGTCAGTTTCGCTTCCGCTGTGGTGGTAGCTACCCCTTGACCTCGATCGTTGACTTCGCCTCGTTGTACATGAGGGCCGGGCGAGAGGAGAACGTGCTCGTTCATGGGAACGAAGATACCAGAGGTCAAAGCGATACATACTGCGGCGAAGCTGCCCGACCCAACGGACTCCGCCCGTTGGCCCAGACAAATAGAACAGGCCCGCTACCAGTCCTCTGGGTCCTGCTCGGACCAGCCCTCGACGGCCGCCCGGGGACTGGGAAGGATCGCTTCCGCGTGCGCGGCCAACTTCGCCGTCGGGTAAAATGGCCCCTTTCGTACGCCCTGGGGGTCCACGTCAAGACCAAGAGCCAACCCCACCGGAAGATGTAGCCATAACGGTTGCCTTCGCTAGTATACACGACGGCGGAACAGCTTGCGGCAGCCCGCCGCCAGGGTTACCCTGGTCGCATGTGGCGCACGGCGTTTTTTGCCTTCCTGATTGCACTGACTGGAGCCATTGCCCCGGGCCCGGTCTTGGCGCTTGTCATCGGCCAAGTGTTGGTGCAGGGCGTAATGGCCGCTGTGTTCATCCTTCTTGGTCACGCCCTCATCGAGGCGCTGCTCGTCGGCGCTCTGTCGATGGGCGCTGGCCGCTTCCTTTCCAGCGGACGCGTGCGCGGTGCGGTCAGCCTCGTTGGTGGCCTGGTATTGCTGTTCATGGCACAGGACCTAGTGCGCAACGCCGGCTCTCTTACCGTGCGCGGCGCGCAGGTCTATGCGCTGCCGTGGTATGCCCTGGTCCTCGCTGGTCTCGGCGTGTCACTATCTAACCCGTACTTCACCGGCTGGTGGGTGACCGTGGGTACTGGCCAAGTCGCGGCTCTGGGCCTTACGCGGGCGCGCGACTATGTGGCCTTCTACTTGGGGCACGAGATGGGCGACGTCGTGTGGTACATGATCGTCGCCGTGGTGCTGGCGGCCGGGAGCAAAGGGCTCACGGATGAGGTGTACCAGGGCCTTATTCTCGCCTGTGGCATGCTGATCGGTGCTCTGGCCCTGTGGTTTCTCTACCTCGCGGTGCGCTTCATCCGACGCCCGGCCGAGCATGCACAGGCGCCGACCACCTGACAGTCACGTCACCGCGGCTTCTCTCGACTCGACGCCCGCTCCTCATAGCTCCAGCGCCCGCGAGCTATTGTGTGCTCTCGGGTTCTCAAGGCGGAGGAAACTGGCGTCACGAGATGGAACCACTTCCGCAGAGACCGACGTCGCCCCGGTGTTCAGGAGTGGCGGAAGGGGCACAGCCGGTCCGGAGGAGACAGTCATGGAGCAGCTTGTCGGCCACAGCCTGAAGGAAATTGACACGCCGGCCCTTATCGTTGACTTGGCGGTGCTGGAGCGGAACCTGACGCGCATGCAGAGTGCCGCGGACCGCGCGGGCCTGCAGGTGCGGCCGCACATCAAGGCCCACAAGACCCCGGAGATCGCGCGCCTGCAGCTCGACACGGGCGCGATAGGTGTCACGGCGGCCAAAGTGTCCGAAGCGGAGGTCTTCGCCCTGTGCGAGGGCGTTTCGGAGATCTTCATTGCCAACGAGGTGGTGGGGCTGGCCAAGGTGCTCCGACTGCTCCGGCTGTCCCACCGCGTCCCAAGGCTGTCAGTGGCCGTGGACAGTCCACAGTGTGCGGAGCCTCTGTCTGAAGCCTTTCACACCGCAGGGAGGACCTTGGACGTCATGATAGAGATTGACGGCGGCGCAGGGCGCTGTGGCGTTACCACGGACGGTCTTCTGCCCTTGGCCGACCACATCGCCCACCTGCCTGGGCTTAAACTTGTGGGTCTCATGGCCTACTGCCCTCACGGCTATCAGGTGCACGGAGAGGCCGAGCTCCGCCGTGTGGCGGCGCGCGAGGGCGAGTTTCTGGCCGAGCAGGCCGAGCGACTGCAAACCGCGGGGTTTGACGTGGAGCGTGTCAGCGGCGGCTCGACCCCGACGGGACTGCACTACGAACGAGGGTGTGGTCTGACGGAGATCCGTCCAGGCACCTATTGCCTCAACGACCGCAACCAAGTTGATTTAGGCGCCTGCGCGGAAGAGGACGTGGGGGCCGCTGTGCTCACGACGGTGATTAGCTGTCCCTCGGCCGACCGCGCTTTGGTGGATGCTGGCGCGAAGGCAATGGGGCTGGCGGCGAGCCCGATCAGCGACGGCTACGGCTTTGTCGTGGGGACGACGGCGCGTCTGTACAAGCTCAACGACGAGCATGGCTATCTGGATGTGACAGGTCTGCCCGAACATCCTAAGGTAGGGGATAAATTGCTGATCGTGCCGCCTCGGCTCTGCACCTGCGTGGCCCTGCACGACCATCTGTGGGCTTGTCGCGATGGACGATTGGAGGGTATCTGGCACATAGCGGCCCGCGGCGCCCTGACCTGATACCTTACTGCCCCACCGCTGCCTGCGCTATTAGAGCGCTGTAGTGTCGCTTTCTCAGCACGGATGAGGCTCTTCGGTCAGGCATTTCTCCAGGGGCTTACCAGCATAGCTTGATGGAGATGGAGAAAGTAAGTCTATGTTCTGTGGGCCAAAGTATATACACTCTCTAGAGCAAGACGTCGTCGCCAGTTCGCTGGAAGGGAAAAGGGATAGTGGACCACCACGACTTCTGCGGGTACCACAGCTTGGCAGGTAGGGCCACGATCGGCCTGCTAGGGGTCTCTGTGTGCTAATATATGCCTTGCTCTCTTATCTCATGTGATGTATGAAATGCATGATTGACTTGTCTGGTCGTATGGTATAATCGGATTTGTTTTACCTCCCCTATCATACCGGAGGCCAAGACCATGGCTAATGAGACACAGGGTACAGCCTTCTACGGTGTTGCTACCGTGGGCGAGCGGGGGCAGATCGTGATCCCCGCGGAAGCGCGACGGGCGTACGGCATTGAGCCTGGCGAGAAATTGATGATACTCAGCCATCCTTCCGGGCGGGCTCTGTTACTGGCCCGGGTGAGCGACTTCCTGCACATGATCGACCAGGTGCAGGAGCTGATAGCCAGCGTCACTCAAGCTGCTGCTGCCGAACCTCCCAAGGGTGATGACCGATGATCTGCGGCGCTCTTGTTGTTGTTTTCCTAGGACTGGTGGGGCAACAACCTGCCGAACCGCTGGTCCTCAGCATAGATGACGCGGTGAGCATGGCCCTCGAACAGAACCGCTCGGTGAGGCGTTCTGCTCAGGCTGTGGAGGAGGCGATGGCCGCTCTGCGTCGGACCCAAGCCTACCAAGGGGTACGCCTAGACAGCAACGCGCAGGTCAGCGCCCAAGGGCCCTCCTCCGAGATCAACTTCCCCCTGCCTAGCGGCGGAAGCAGGAGTATCACGACAATACCCTCCCTCTCGTGGAGCTTTGGCCTCACGGTCAGCCAACCAATCTATCACGGCGGGCAGTTGTACTACCAGGAGCGTCTCGCGGCGCTGGGTCTCGACACTGCGCGTATCGAACAGCAACGCCAGCAGCAGGCGGTTGTTAGGGACGTGCGCTCGCTGTTCCTGAGTGTCGTCCAGAGCCAACAACTGGAGCGAGTAGCTGCGGAAAATGTGTCCCGATCGATGCGGCATCTGCAGGACGCCCGTGCTCGGGTTGACGCAGGTGTGGCGCCCGGGTTCGACGTGATTCGTGCCGAAGCAGAGGTAGCCAATGCCAACGACGGACTGGTGGCTGCTCATGCCGTGGTGGACAAGACACTCGCTGCTCTGAAAACGTTGCTGAGCATCGACGTCACGCGGCCAGTGGAGTTGGAGACGCCGGACGCGCAGAGCTACGTCGATGTGGAGCCTTCTCAGACAATAGGCTTGGCGCTGGTGCGTCGGCCCGAAGTGTCGGCAGCTGACAAGGCCGTTATGCTTGCCGACGCCAGTGTGGGCCTGGCTCGCTCCGGCATCAAGCCCTCCATCGACATGTTCGCCAACTTCCAGAAGCAGTCCGAAAAAGGCCTTGGCGCGCATGACTGGACCTGGGCACTAGGCGTGCAGGCCACCAAGCCGATCTTCGACAGCAACCTGACCAAAGCGGCGGTTGAGGAAGCGCAGGCCAAAAAGACTCAAGCGGAGGAGACGGCCCAGCAGGTAAGGGAGGGGATTGCGCTGGAAGTTTACCAGGCCTGGCTGAGTCTGCAAGAGGCGCGCGAACGGATCGACGCAGCCGAGAAGGGTCTGGCGCAGGCCGAGGAAGCAATGCGTATCGCCGACCTGCGGTACCAGGAGGGCGTAGCGCCTGCGGTCGAGGTGACCGATGCACGAGCAGCGCTCATGGCTGCCCGGGCCAATCATGTGAACGCTCGCTTCGCCTATGAGCAGGCCAGGGTTGCCCTGGAGTACGCGATTGGCGAGCCAGTTGTGGTGAAAACAGACGAAACCGAAGCTCACCAGGCTGAGCCCGCTGGCGAGCAGGGAACCGCTCCCTCGCAGGGGCCACAGGTCTCGGAGCAGCCTGGCGGCGTTCTGAAGACAATGTCCGGCTTGGCAGTGCAGCCTCAGGGACTAGCACCACCTGGTCCCCAACCCACCCCGCAGTCCAGACAGCAAACAGACAGAACCGATGAGCAGGACGGCGAGAAGACCGCGGCTCCGCCGCCTCTCCACAGCCGTTATCAAAGCACCCAAGTCCCACAGACCCCGTAACTAACTAAGGAGCACCGTCACCATGCGGAAAAGGGCAAAAAGAATCTGTGTAATGCTTGTAGTCATTGCGGTCCTGGCGGTGGTGGGAATGGTGCTTTCCAAGAAGGTAGCCGCACGCCGCGAGGCCAAGATCAACGAAAAGGTAGAAGAGGTAGTACCGTCGGTCTCCGTGATACCGGTGCAGATGGGCACGGTGACTCAGAGCTTTGTACTGGACGGCACAGTGGAAGCTGAGACGGAGGTGGGCGTGTACTCCAAGATGGCAGGCAAGGTCAGCCGCGTTTACTACAAGGAAGGCGACTGGGTGCGCCAGAGGGCCTTGGTCGCGGAGCTGGAGCGCCGCGAGATCGTGGCCCAAGTCAACCAGGCCAAGGCCAGCCTATCGGCGGCAAAGGTTAACGTGGCCAAGGCGCGCGAGGGCTATCGTCTGCAGCGCGTCAGCACATCGACATCTGTGGACCAGGCCGAAGCGAACCTGGTCTCTGCCAAGGCCAGGCTGGCGCAGGCCAGGACAGGCATCCAGATAACAGACGACGACGTCTCGACGAGCATTGCTGCTGCCGAGGAGGGCGTGCGCCAGGCCCAGGCTCGGCTGGATGCCCTCAGGGCCGGCTCACGCACTCAGGAGAAGGCCATCGCCAAAGAACAGATTGCTCAGGCCAAGGCCAACATGGACACGGCCAAGCGCGACCTAGAACGGGGACGAAAGCTGCTCGAGTCTAAGGCCATAGCCCAGCAGGAATTCGACGCGATGCAGCTTCGCTTCGACCTCGCAGCGGCCCAGTATCAGTCGGCCGTCCAGCAATCCAGCCTCATTCACGAAGGGCCCCGGGAAGAAGACATCCGGGCCGCCGAGGCACAGGTGGCGCAGGCCAAGGCCCAACTCGACAAGGCCAAGGCTATGCGACTGCAGCTTGAGTTGCGCCGGCGTGACGTAGAGGCGGCTGAGGAGGGTGTGCGGCAGGCCGAGGCCGCGTTGCGCATGTCCAGGGCATCTACCATTAGGGACACCATCTCGGCCCAGGACATCAGGTCGGCAGAAGCCATGGTTGCCCAGGCGAAGGCGAACCTGGATTACGCAGAAGCCCAGTTGGCGAATACCTTCATCTACGCGCCTGCGGCAGGTTTTGTGGTCAAGCGAGAGATAGACCCTGGCGAAATGGCCAGCCCCGCAGTGCCGCTGCTCTCACTTGTAGACAACGGCATCGTGAAGGTTAAGTGTCCTCTGAGCGAGGAGCGACTGGAACTGGTGAGTGAAGGGCAGCCCGTCACGGTCACCTTCGATGCCCTGCCGGGGCAGGTGTTCACCGGGCGTGTGAAGGTCATCATTGCCGCAGCCAGTGCGGCGTCGCGATCCTTCGAGCTTCAGGTGAGCGTGCCCAACCCACAACGTCTCATCAAGTCTGGCATGTTTGCCCGCGTGACAGTGGTGGAAAAGCGTGAGAGCGGTGTGCCGGTGATACCCTACGAAGCCGTGATCAAGTCGGAGACAGGGCCTCCATCTGTGTTTGTTGTGGAACGCGGTGTGGCGCGTCAGCGTCGGGTCCAAACCGGCTTGAGAGAGCACGATCGCGTGGCGGTGCTCAGTGGACTGATGCCTGGAGAACAGCTCGTGATCCAGGGGCAGACAGAGCTGGAGGACGGACAGAAGGTCAAGCCGGTGCAGGCCCAAGAGGAGGGCGGTCAATGAGTCTCGCCCGCTTCTCGGTCCATCGTCCGGTTACCATTTTGATGGGAATACTTGCCTTTTTTTCCTTGGGCATCATGTCTTGGATAGGTCTGAAGATCGACCTGTTCCCAGACATCACCTTCCCCGTTGTGGCAGTAATTACCGTCTACCCTGGCGCAGGGCCTGAGGAAGTGGAGGAATACGTAACTAGACCTATCGAGGAACAATGTGGCTTGGTGAAAAACCTCAAGCACATTAGCTCTACTTCCAATGAGGGCCTCTCCATGGTCATCCTGGAGTTCAACTGGGGTACGAACATGGACGCAGCGTCCTTCGATACCCGTGAAAAGGTTGACCAGGTAATCCAGCAGTTACCCGACGATGCCGAACGGCCCTTTCTGGTCAAGCTCGATCCGCAGACTGTCTTTCCGATTATGACTTTGACCGTTACGGGCTTGAATGACATGCAGGAGCTGCGCAAGTTCACAGAGGACGTCATTCAGCCTGACTTGGAGAAGGTTGACGGCGTGGCTGCCGTGGACGTCTTCGGTGGCTTGCAGCGTGAGATTCAAGTCCTATTGGACCGTGACCGGCTAGCCGCCTACAACCTCAGCGTCGGGGACATTCAGCAGGCGATCGAAGCGGAGAATCTCAATCTCCCCGGCGGCAACATCAAGCTGGGCTCGCGAGAATTTACGGTGCGCACTGTTGGCGAGTTCAAGCATGTCGAAGATATCGAGGCCATAACAGTGGCTATCAGGGGCGGCGTGCCTGTGCGCCTGCGCGACGTGGCCACGGTACGGGACTCGCATAAGGAAATTCGTCAGTACGCCAGGTTCAAGAATCAGCCGACCGTGGCGCTAGTTGTCCGCAAGGAGTCTGAAGCTAACGTCGTCAACACAGCCCACGCCATGCGCAAAGCGGTGGCGGAGATCAACGAACGTCTGTCCGGCAACCTTCGAATTACTGAGACCCAGGCCAGCGCGGACTACATCGAGCGTGCGCTGAAGAATATGTATGGTGTGGCCGAGGAAGGCGCAATACTGGCGATTATCATTATCTTCCTTTTTCTGACAAGTGGACGCTCCACCCTGGTTATCGCTACGTCAATCCCTCTCTCACTCTTGGCCACCATGACCTTCATGCGCTTCACCGGCATGACCCTCAATATGATCACCCTAGGCGGCCTCACATTGGCCATCGGCCGCATCGTGGACGATTCTATTGTCGTTTTGGAGAACATTTACCGGCATATAGAGGAAGGGGAAAGACCCTTCAGAGCGGCCATCCGAGGCACCGGTGAAGTTGGCTTGGCGATCATGGCTGCCACCTTCACCACCGTCTGCGTCTTCCTCCCCCTCGGCTTCATCGGTGGCTTAGTGGGCCAAATCTTCACGCCCATGGCTGAAACGGTGGCTGTCGCGCTTCTTTCCTCCCTTGTTGTCTCGTTGACTGTGGTGCCGATGGCCTCCTCGCGGTTGTTGCGGTCTAACAGCACTGGCGGCTCCAGCTTCTGGTTGTTCCGCTGGGTCGAGCAGGTGCTGGCCCGTTGGGAATCAGGTTACCGGAAAGCAGAAGCCGCCTACGGACGGGCGATACGCTGGTGCCTGGGCCATCGTCTGCTGGTGCTGGGCCTAGCCGCTGGCATTTTCCTGTTCAGCCTTTCGCTGATACCTTTGGTTGGCGCCGAGTTCTTTCCACACATGGATCGCGGCGAGATCGGCATGGCGTTGGAGATGCCTGTGGGCACCAACGTGGAGACCACGAACCGTATTGCAGATGAAGTGGAGCGCTTCTTACTGTCCTTCCCAGAGATTGACGTACTGACCGCCACCGTGGGGGAGAGCGAAGGTCTTGGCTTGGGTAGTGTTCGCGAAGCCTCCTTCCAGGCCAAACTCAAGCCCCAAAGAGAACGCAAGCGCTCGACAGATGACATAATCGCCGAGGTCCGGAAGAAGTTTGGCCACCGCCAGGGCGTGAAGATCTCCTTCGAAAGCGGCATCGGGGGCGGCCGGGCCCCAATCGTCATCACCATTTACGGCGACGACCTGTTGGAGTTGGCGCGCATCGGCGAAGAAGCCCTGCCCAAGCTGCGCGAGGTGACGGGGCTGGTTGACGTTCGCCTCAACTGGGAGCGAGGGGCGCCAGAGTACCAGATAACCATCGATCGCCAGAAGGCCGGGACCTACGGTCTGTCGACGATCCAGGTAGCTTCGGCAGTTCGCACGCTCGTGCGAGGCGAGGAGACCACGGAGTTCCGCCAGGAGGGCAAGGAGTACGACATCATGGTACGCCTGCCGGAGGAGGCACGCCGCGACATCAACCAACTCAGGGACTTGATGATTCCTGCTCCCAACGGCGCGCTGGTTCCTCTCACCCAAGTGGCCAAGATCGAGGAAACCGTCGGCCCCAGCCTGGTTAGCCGTTATGAGCGCCGCCGGTCCATCGAGGTGCAGGCGGACAAGATTCCCGAGCGCCCTCTGGACGCTATCATCGCCGACTGCGACAATGTGTTGCGCGACCTGGACATGCCCTCGGGCTATAGTTACGAGTTCCGGGGTGAGGAAGAGGACCGGCGAGAGAGCTTCTCGGGCCTGTTCCTTGCCCTGGGCATGGGTATTTTGCTGATCTATATCATCCTTGCATCGCAGTTCGAGTCCATCTTTCAGCCCTTCATCATCATGTTGGCTATTCCGCTGGAGGTGATTGGGGCCTTTGGCGCGCTCCTGCTCACGGGCACGAGCTTGTCGATTATGGTGATGCTAGGCCTGCTGCTACTGACGGGTATCGTCGTGTCCAACTCGATTCTGCTTGTGAACGTGGTCAACCAGCTTCGTGACCAGGAAGGAATGCCTACACGTGAGGCTCTGATCCGCGGCGGGCAGTTACGCCTGCGTCCCATTCTGATGACAGCCCTGGCGACCATCGCTGCCATGATCCCCATGGCCTTGGCATTGCGCGAAGGATCGGACATATGGCGCCCGCTTGGCATCACGGTTCTAGGCGGGCTGGTGTCGTCCACCTTCCTCACGCTGCTGGTAGTGCCCGTGGCCTATAGCGTGCTAGACCAGATTGGCACACGACTGGGCATCCCTGTGCACAGCTTGGTTGCTCCCGAAGAGGACGATGACGAGACTTCTGGCCCGGGGGACCAGGCGGGAAGCCAGGCCTAGAGTCGCGCGCTACGACCCACTCGGGTGATCAAGCACGACGCGCGGGCTGAGAGCGTTTCTGCGCGGGGACTTGATGTGGGTTCTGTGTGGTTTGACCTGACCCTATGTCGTCGCAAGGCAGAGGGGCGGGCCTAAGAGGCCCGCCCCTTTTCTCGCTAAGTGCCTTTTCTGTAGACTCGATCACAGGGACAGCGATTCTCACTCGCCCAAAGACGGAAGATTTGCGGCTGGAGCCGGTGTTTCGTCTTCGGTCTTGGGAACGGTCACGCCGGGAGCCTCCAGGAGTCCTAGCATCCTTAGACCCTCATCAACGAGCTTCTCGGCCTGCTCCGTGTCGCCTCGGTACAGAGCTGCCCGGGCTTGGCTGAACACCTCATCTATGCTAGACGTATCCTCCCCGGCGACTTGGCTCTGAGCAAGCGGCCCGGCCGCCAGCCGTAGCTTTTGCCTGACGCGATCGGCAGCGGCCTCGTCCATCTCGAGGCCACCCCCCTCGGGTTTGGGAGGCATGAACATGCTGAACAACACTTGTGCCAGCCTGCCGGCGTTGGCCTCGAATTCCTGCTCTGGCATCTTGCGCACCTGCCGAAGGAAGTCCACGAGGCGCTCAGGCAAAGGCTTGCGGGCGAGGGGGGCTTGTTGAGGCAGGTTTTCTGGAGCAGATCCCGGCCTCTGGCGTTGCCGTGCCTGGGGCCTGTTGGCGGGGCGGCTCTCTGGAGACCTGATCATCGAGGCGACCTTCTTCCTCCTGTCGGAGATGCGTTGCATGGCCTCTTTGCCAGAGGACAGTATCTCGCGGATCTGGTCCTGGTTTTTCTCGCGCAGAGCCACAAAGGCGTTCTCCAGAGACTTATAGGTGGCCGCCAAGTCTATGTCTTCAGCCCGCACCATGTTGAAGAGCATCTGGAGGATGTTCATAGGTCCTCCCTCGGGCATCAACCCGGGGGCCATTGCCGGTCTGCCAGGTCTTTCGTGCTGTCCTAAGCGGCCGCGCTGCGCGCCGAGGCGTCCACGGGCTGGTGGTCGTCCTCTCGGCGCGTTCTGGAGGGCACTAAGCGCCTTGTTTAGCAGCTCTTCGGCTTGTTTCATATTGCCGCCGACGGCTGCTTGCTCAGCCTGTCTGGCCAGGGCCATGGCCGCACGCACATCTCGCCCCTCTCGCATCGCCTTCTCAACCGCCTTCCTGAATTCCTCGACCTTCTCTCCTGCGCCGGCCGGGATCCGAGGACCACCGCCTCGAGCGCCGGGGCTGCGCCCACCACGGCCACCACGGGCGCGCCCACCGCGTTCCCGCTGCGGGAGCCTGCCCCCCTCGGCCCGTACAGCCTGCTCAAACTGCTCAATCAGGCGACGTACGGTATTTTCGTCGCCGCGCACGGCGGCTTGGAGAATCTGGTCACGCGCCTTCCGCATCTGATCGACATCGACGCCGCCGTCGCGCATCTCGCGCGCCGCCTGTGTCAGCGCTAGCAGCCGGCCCAGGAGTTCGGGCCTGGACTGGAAGAACTTCTGGGCCTCAGGCGGCACTTGGGCCTCCATCTCCTGGGCACCCGGGCCACTGGGACCGAACAGTCTTCCTTGGCCGGGCGCGCCCATACCGGCGCCTGGGACCATCGTCCCTAGGCCGCGACGGCCACGCGCGATCTCTCCAGCTAACTCCTGTAGCCCCCGCGCCGCCTGCTCGTACCTGCGTCCCTCAACCTGCTTGACTACGGCATCCAGTTTGGCGCGCTGCTGAGTCGCGTCACTCAGGGACGCCAGTGTAGTGGCCGTGGACACGAGAGCTCGGTGCGCACCCGCGAGGTCCCAGTCGAAC